>JANJSW010000024.1 GCA_024711415.1 Thermomonas sp.
CGCGCGCTGGACTACCTGGTCGGCTTCAACCTCTCGCCGGTGCTGTGGCGCAAGATCAAGGCCGGGTTGTCCGCTGGCCGGGTGCAGTCGCCGGCGCTGCGGATGATCGTGGAGCGCGAGGAGGAGATCGAAGCCTTCATCGCCCGCGAGTACTGGAGCATCGAGGCCGAGTGCGCGCACCCGTCGCAGGCCTTCACTGCCAAGCTGGTCAAGCTGGACGGGAAAAAGTTCGAGCAGTTCACCGTCACCGACGGCGCCACCGCCGAGGATGCGCGCCTGCGCATCCAGCAGGCCGCTGCCGGCCGACTGCACGTCACCGACGTGGCCAGCAAGGAGCGCAAGCGCCGCCCCGCGCCGCCGTTCACCACCTCCACCCTGCAGCAGGAGGCCGCGCGCAAGCTCGGCTTCACCACCCGCAAGACCATGCAGGTGGCGCAGAAGCTGTACGAAGGCATCGCGCTGGGCGACGAAGGCACGGTCGGCCTGATCAGCTACATGCGTACCGACTCGGTGAACCTGTCGCAGGACGCGCTGGCCGAGATCCGCGACGTGATCGCACGCGACTTCGGCACCGCCTCGCTGCCGGACCAGCCCAACGTCTACCAGACCAAGTCGAAGAACGCGCAGGAAGCGCACGAAGCGGTGCGCCCGACCTCGGCCCTGCGCACGCCGGCGCACGTCGCCCGCTTCCTGACCGACGACGAACGCAAGCTCTACGAGCTGATCTGGAAGCGCGCGGTGGCCTGCCAGATGATCCCGGCCACGCTCAACACCGTCACCGTGGACCTGTCCGCCGGCAGCGAGCACGCCTTCCGCGCCAGCGGCACCACCGTGGTGGTACCCGGCTTCCTTGCGGTCTATGAAGAGGGCAAGGACAGCAAGGGCAAGGAGGACGAGGACGAAGGCCGCAAGCTTCCGCTGATGAAGCTGGGCGACACGGTGCCGCTGGACCGCATCCACGCCGACCAGCATTTCACCCAGCCGCCGCCGCGTTTCACCGAAGCGGCGCTGGTGAAGGCGCTGGAGGAATACGGCATCGGCCGGCCGTCGACCTATGCCGCCATCATCCAGACCCTGCTGGGCAAGCAGTACGCGGTGCTCGAAGGGCGCGCGTTCAAGCCCACCGACATCGGCCGCGCGGTCGGCAAGTTCCTGTCCAGCCATTTCTCCAAGTACGTCGACTACGACTTCACCGCCAACCTCGAGGATGAACTCGATGCGGTGAGCCGCGGCGAGGAGGACTGGATCCCGTTGATGGAGAAGTTCTGGGGCCCGTTCAAGGCGCTGGTGGACGACAAGAAGGCGACGCTGGACAAGGCCGACGCCGGCAGCGTGCGCGTGCTCGGCAGCGACCCGGCCAGCGGCCGCCCGGTCAGCGCGCGGATCGGGCGCTTCGGCCCGCTGGTGCAGATCGGCACGGTGGAAGACGAAGAGAAGCCGCGCTTCGCCTCGCTCAAGCCCGGGCAGAGCATCTACAGCCTGAGCCTCGAGGAGGCGCTCAAGCTGTTCGAGATGCCGCGCCAGCTGGGCGTGGACGGCAACGGCGAGGAAGTGAGTGTCGGCATCGGCCGCTTTGGCCCGTTCGCCAAGCGCGGCAGCACCTACGCCTCGCTGAAGAAGGAAGACGATCCGTACGCCATCGACCTGGCGCGGGCGATCTTCCTGATCGAGGAGAAGGAAGAAATCGCCCGCAACCGCGTCATCAAGGAATGGCCCGGCCATGACGTGCAGGTGCTGAACGGCCGCTTCGGCCCGTACATCAGCGACGGCAAGCTCAACGGCAAGATCCCCAAGGATCGCGAGCCGGCCTCGCTGTCGCTGGAGGAGACGCTGCAGCTGCTGGAGGAAACCGGCAAGCCTGCACGCAAGGGCTTCGGCGCGAAGAAGGCGGCGGTGAAGAAGGTCGCCGCCAAGAAGGCCGCGGTGAAGAAGGCGCCGGCCGAGAAGGCGGCGAAGAAGCCGGCCGCCAAGAAGGCCGTGGCCAAGAAAGCGGTGAAGAAGGCCCCTGCCAAGAATGCCGCGCGCCCGTATTCGGCCGACATCGAACCCGCCAAGCCGCTGCTCACCGCGGCCAAGGTGGAGCCGGGCAAGAAGCGCGTGGTGAAGAAGCCGTCGCGGGACGAGGCGCCGTTCTGAGTCTCCGCCGTCATGCCGCTTTGACGGCGGTGACGGAAGAATTGCCGCATGGACATGCACGCCAGCCTCGCCAACGTCGTTGCCGCCCTCCGTCGGGGCGGCGTCATCGCCTACCCCACCGAGGGCGTATGGGGACTGGGTTGCGATCCGCGCGATGAAGCCGCGGTGCTGCGCCTGCTGGCGCTCAAGCAGCGCGATGTGGCCAAGGGCCTGATCCTGATCGCGTCGAGCGAGGCGCAACTCGCGCCGTTCATCGACACTGCATCGCTTGCCGCATCGCAGCTGGCCGAGGTGCGCGCCAGCTGGCCGGGGCCGAATACCTGGATCATGCCGGCGTCGAAGGACGCGCCGCGCTGGATCACCGGCGCGCATGACGGCATCGCGGTGCGCGTCACCGCGCATCCGCTGGTGCGCGGGTTGTGCGATGGCTTCGGCGGCGCGCTGGTGTCGACCAGTGCCAATATCGCCAGCGAGCCGTCGCCGCGCACGCGCGCAGAGCTCGACCCGCGCATTGTTGCCGGGGTCGATGCCGTCACCGATGGCGAAACCCTCGGGCGCGCGCAGCCCAGCACCATCCGCGACGCGCGCAGCGGCGCCGTCCTGCGCTGAAACCCCCGTCCGGCCTGCGTTTGCGGGCGGAAAAGCGGTTTCTCCTGCAACGAAAATTTCTTCGCTAAACCCTCTTGTTGCGCTGCACAAACTGTGCTCTAGTCGGGGTGCGCATCGGGTTCCACAGGGAGAGTCGGAACGCGGGCGTTCCCCAACTCCTGCACGGACACGACCATGCGGCGCAGCCCGACTCGGGGTTTGTACGACCCTGCCAGTGAACATGACAGTTGCGGCTTCGGCCTGATCGCACAGGTCGAGGGCGGGGCCTCGCGGGCGATCGTCGACGGCGCGCTGGAAGCGCTGTCGCGGATGGCGCATCGCGGCGGCGTTGCGGCCGACGGCCTGTCCGGTGATGGCTGCGGCGTGCTGTTGCACGGCATCGATGGTTTCCTGCGCGCGCTGGCGAGCGACGCCGGCATCGCGCTACATGCCGGGCCCATCGCCGTCGGCAACGTGTTCCTGCCTCGGGACGCTGCGCTCGCAGCGCGCTGCCGCGAGGTGCTGGCGCACGAGCTGGGCAATGCCGGCCTGCGCGTGGTCGGCTGGCGCGACGTGCCGGTGGATCCGTCGGTCTGCGGCGAACTCGCGCGCGCTTCGCTGCCGCGCATCGCGCAGGTGTTCGTGGAAAGCGATGGCGACGATGCCGATGCGTTCGAGCGCGCGCTGTACCTGGCCCGCAAGCGCGCCGAGCAGGCGCTGCGCGAGGCGCCCGACTTCTACGTGGTCAGCCTGTCCACGCGCCTGCTGGGCTACAAGGGCATGGTGCTGCCGAAGCACCTGCGGCAGCTGTTTCCCGACCTTGCGCATCCGCTGCTGGAGGCGCGCGCGGTGCTGTTCCACCAGCGCTTCTCCACCAATACCCAGCCGCGCTGGCCGCTGGCGCATCCGTTCCGCCGGCTGGCCCACAACGGCGAGATCAACAGCATCGAGGGCAACCGTCGCTGGGCGCAGGCGCGCAGGGGCGTGTGGAAATCAAAGCTGCTGGACCTCGACGGCATCGACGAGGTGGTGTCGATGCACGGCTCCGATTCGCAGTCGCTGGACAATGCGCTGGAGTGGCTGCTGCTGGGCGGCATGGACCTGCCCAAGGCGATGCGCATCCTGATGCCGCCGGCCACCCAGTCGCTGGAATACAAGGACGCCGACCTGTCGGCGTTCTACGAGTACTACGCGATCAACTCCGAGCCGTGGGACGGCCCGGCCGGCGTGGTCACCTGCGACGGCAGGCACGCCGCCTGCACGCTGGACCGCAACGGCCTGCGCCCGGCGCGCTGGCTGCTGACCACGGACGGGGTGTTCGCCATCGCCTCCGAAGCGGGTGTGCTCGACATCGACCCCGCGCGCGTGCAGGCCAAGGGCAAGCTGGGGCCGGGCGAGATGATCGCGGTCGACCTGGTCGCAGGCCGGCTGCTGGACAACGACGCCATCGACGCGCTCAACCGCGCGCGCGCGCCGTACAAGCAGTGGCTGCGGCAGGGCATGACCTACCTGCACACCGAGCTGATCGACCCGGCGCTGTGCGACGTGCCGTTCGACGATGCCACCGTGCTCGGTTTCCAGAAGCTGTTCCAGCTCACCCGCGAGGAACAGGAGCGGGTGCTGCGGCCGCTGGTGGAAACCGGGCAGGAAGCCATCGGTTCGATGGGCGACGACATCCCGATGGCGGCGATCAGCCAGCGCGTGCGGCCGCTGTACGACTGCTTCCGGCAGGCCTTCGCGCAGGTCACCAACCCGCCGATCGACCCGCTGCGGGAGGCGTGCGTGATGACGCTGTCCACCCAGATCGGGCGCGAGGGAAACCTGTTCCACGATGGCCCGGACAACGTCGACCACGTGCTGCTGAATTCGCCGGTGCTGTCGCAGCGCAAGCTGCACCAGCTGCTGGCGCTGCCGCGCTTCTCCGCCCGCTACCGCTACATCGACCTGTATTTCGATGACAGCACCACGCTGGCGCAGGCGCTGGACCGCATCTGCGGCGAAGCCGAGGACGCGGTGCGCGCCGGCGACGAACTGCTGGTGCTGTCCGACCGCCGGCCACGCCGCGGTGCGGCCGCCGTGCACGCGTTGCTGGCTACCGGTGCGGTCCACCAGCACCTGGTCCGCGCTGGCCTGCGCTGCGACGCCAACCTGATCGTGGAAACCGGCACCGCGCGCGACCCGCACCATTTCGCCTGCCTGATCGGCTTCGGCGCCACCGCGGTCTATCCCTACCTCGCCTACCAGACCCTGCACGCGCTGGGCCGGCGCGGCGTGCTGGGCGGCAAGACCGCCGCCGAGCCGCAGCAGATCGGCCGCAGCTACCGGCGCGGGGTGAAGAAGGGGCTGCTGAAGATCCTCTCGAAGATGGGCATCGGCAGCATCGCCAGCTATCGCGGCGCCGGCCTGTTCGAGATCGTCGGGCTGGCCGACGAAGTGGTGGCGCGCTGCTTCGACGGCACGCCCTCGCGGATCGGCGGCGCCGGCTTCGCCCGGCTGGAAGCAGACGCGCGCCAGCTTGCCGCGCACGGCTGGGACGACGACGCGCTGCCGGAGCTGGGCGGGTTGCTGCACTACGTCCACGGCGGCGAATACCACCAGTACAACCCGGAGGTCGTGCAGTCGCTGCAGCACGCGGTGCTGACCGGCGATCGCGCCGACTGGAAGACCTACGCTGCCCACGTCGACACGCGCCCGCCGGCGGCGCTGCGCGACCTGCTGCGGCTGAAACCCGCCGTCACGTCGCTGCCGCTGTCGGAAGTGGAGCCGGTGGAAAGCATCGTGCGCCGCTTCGACAGCGCGGCGATGAGCCTGGGCGCGCTGTCGCCGGAAGCGCACGAGGCGCTGGCCATCGCGATGAACCGCCTCGGCGGACGCAGCAACTCCGGCGAAGGCGGCGAAGACCCGGCGCGCAACGGCACCGACCGGCGCAGCAAGATCCGCCAGATCGCCTCCGGCCGCTTCGGGGTGACGCCGGACTACCTGATCAACGCCGAGGTGCTGCAGATCAAGCTGGCGCAGGGCGCCAAGCCCGGCGAGGGCGGCCAGCTGCCGGGCAGCAAGGTCAACCCGCTGATCGCGCGACTGCGCCACGCCAAGCCCGGCATCGGCCTGATCTCGCCGCCGCCGCACCATGACATCTACTCCATCGAAGACCTCGCCCAGCTGATCTTCGACCTGCGCCAGGTCAATCCGGAGGCGCTGATCTCGGTGAAGCTGGTCAGCCATGCCGGCGTCGGCACGATCGCCGCCGGCGTCGCCAAGACCGGCGCCGACCTCATCACCATCGCCGGCCACGACGGCGGCACCGGCGCCAGCCCGGTCGGTTCGGTGCGCTACGCCGGCGTGCCGTGGGAGCTGGGCCTGTCCGAGGCGCGGCAGGCGCTGCAGGCCAACGATCTGCGCGGGCGCGTGCTGCTGCAGACCGACGGCGGCCTGAAGACCGGGCTGGACGTGATCAAGGCGGCACTGCTGGGCGCGGACAGCTTCGGCTTCGGCACCGCGCCGATGATCGTGCTGGGCTGCAAGTACCTGCGCATCTGCCACCTCAACAACTGCGCCACCGGCATGGCCACGCAGGACGAGCGGTTGCGCCGCGATCATTTCAAGGGTCTGCCCGAGCGCGTGGAATGCTACTTCCGCAATGTCGCCGAGGACGTGCGTGAATGGCTGGCCTTGCTGGGCCTGCGCACGCTGGACGAGGCGATCGGCCGCACCGACCTGCTGGAGCAGCACCTGCGCGCGACCCGCGAGGATGTCGATGTCGATTTGTCGCGGCTGCTGGCGCGCGATCCGGCGCAGGTGTCGGCTTATTGCGGATCGCCGGCGCTGCAGGCGCCGCCGGACGGGCTGGCCGCGCAGCTCGACGCGGCATTGGCCGATGCGATTGCCACCGGCGCCGGTGGCGCCTTCGTCGGCAGCATCCGCAATACCGACCGCAGCATCGGCGCGCGCCTGTCCGGGCGCATCGCCCGCGTCCACGGCGATACCGGCATGGACAGCGCGCCCATCCACGTGCGCCTGAGCGGCAGCGCCGGCCAGAGTTTCGGTGCGTTCAACGCCGGCGGCCTGCACCTGCACCTGCAGGGCGAAGCCAACGACTACGTCGGCAAGGGCATGGCCGGCGGCCGCATCGTGCTGCAGCCGCCTGCCGGCAGCCGGTTCGCCTCGCAGGACACGCCGATCCTCGGCAACACCTGCCTGTACGGCGCCACCGGCGGCGAGCTGTTCGCGGCGGGCCGCGCCGGCGAGCGCTTCGCGGTGCGCAACTCCGGCGCCACCGCGGTGATCGAAGGCGCGGGCGACCATTGCTGCGAATACATGACCGGTGGCGCGGTGGTGGTGCTGGGCCGCACCGGGCTGAACTTCGGCGCCGGTTTCACCGGCGGGCTGGCCTATGTGCTGGACCTGGAGCGCGATTTCGACGATCGCTACAACCACGAGCTGGTCGATATCTCGCGGATCACCCCGGAGGGGCTGGACGGGTATCGCCAGCACCTCACCGACCTGATCGAGGCGCACGCGCGGTTGACCGGCAGCGCCTGGAGCGCGCGCATCCGCGACGACTTCCGCGACTTCGTCGGCAAGTTCTGGCTGGTCAAGCCGAAGGCGGCGAGCCTGGAAGCGCTGGCCCACGAATTGAAGAGGGCGGCGTGATGTTCGCGCTCCGCACGAACATCCCCCTGGTTTGCGGCGCAAACCCTGGGCCCCACAACGGGCTTCCAGACCCCGCCCCTTCGGGGCGCCCCCTTACCAAGGGGGCTCTTCATCTGCCGGCTGTTGGCAAAGCGGGAGGGTTCAGCGAGTGAGCAAGAAGCAACTTTTCCAATTCCTCGACGCCCCGCGCGAGATGCCGGCCAAGGTGCCGCTGGCCGAGCGCGTGGCCGGCAGTTTCGACGAGCTGTACGGGCGTTTCGGGCAAGCCGAGGCCGCGCATCAGGCCGGGCGCTGCCTGGACTGCGGCAATCCGTATTGCGAAGCCAAGTGCCCCGTCCACAACTACATTCCCGACTGGCTGCAGCTGGTGCAGGAAGGCCGCATCACCGAGGCCGCCGCGCTCTGCCACGAAACCAATCCGCTGCCGGAGATGTGCGGGCGGGTGTGCCCGCAGGACCGTCTGTGCGAGGGCGCGTGCACGCTCAACGACGGTTTCGGCGCGGTCACCATCGGCGCGGTGGAGAAGTACATCGTCGATACCGCCTTCGCGCAGGGCTGGCGGCCGGACCTGTCGAAGGTGAAGCCCACCGGCAAGCGGGTGGCGGTGATCGGCGCGGGGCCGGCGGGGCTGGCCTGCGCCGATCGGCTGGCGCGCAGCGGCATCGAGGCCACCGTGTTCGACCGCTACGAGCAGATCGGCGGCCTGCTGCAGTTCGGCATTCCCAGCTTCAAGCTGGACAAGGCGGTGATCGCCACCCGCCGCGCGGTGCTGGAAGAGATGGGCGTGCGCTTCCGCCTCGGCGTGGACGTGGGTCGCGACATTGCCATTGAGGAACTGCTGCGCGAATTCGACGCGGTGGTCCTCGGCCTCGGCGCCTATCGCTACACCGATGGCGGCCTGCCCGGGCAGGAGCTGCAGGGCGTGCTGCCGGCGCTGCCGTTCCTGGTGCAGAACGGCCGCATCGTCACCGGCCACGATCCGCAGGGCCGCCCGATTGCCGGCTGGGAAGACCAGCTGGCGCTGCCCGAGCTGCGCGGCAAGCGCGTGGTGGTGCTTGGCGGCGGTGATACCGGCATGGACTGCGTGCGCTCGGCGGTCCGCCTTGGCGCGGCCAGCGTGACCTGCGCCTACCGTCGCGACGAGGCCAACATGCCCGGCTCCGCGCGCGAGGTGGCGAATGCGCGCGAGGAAGGCGTGCAGTTCCTGTTCAACCGCCAGCCGCTGGAGATCGTCGGCGATGGGCAGGTGCGCGGGGTGCGGATGGTGGAAACGCGGCTGGGCGCGCCCGATGGCAATGGCCGCCGTAGCGCCGAGGCGATCACCGGGAGCGAGTCGCTACTGGATGCGGACGTCGTCATCATCGCCTTCGGCTTCAGCCCGCGTGCGCCACGGTGGCTGGAAGCGCTGGGGGTGCAGGCGCAGGCCAACGGTCGGCTGGCGGTGGGCGGCAACGGTCGGCTGCCCTACCAGACCGCGCATGACGCGCTGTTTGCCGGCGGTGACTGCGTGCGCGGCGCCGACCTGGTGGTGACCGCCGTGCAGGAAGGCCGCGATGCCGCGGCCAGCATCGCGCGCATGCTGCGCGGCGCCAAGGCGATCCCGCTGGCGCTGACGGCCGCCTGAAAGTGCGCGCGGCGCGGGGTTCCGCCGCGCGCGCCGACGCGCCAAGATGGGGCCATGCGCGTCGCCGCCCTCCTTGCCGCCTGCCTGCTGCTGCCGTTCACCGGCAGCGCGCGTGCGCAGGCCAAGCCGGCGGCCACCGTCACCGTCTATCGCTGCACCGACGCCGCCGGCAAGGTCAGCCTGCAGGATGCGCCCTGCGCGAAGGGCCAGGCGCAGCAGGCGCGCGAGATGCTGCGCCCGGTCGATGCGCCGGCGTCGCCAGCCGCCCCGGCAACGCCGCATGTCGCCGTGCCCGCGCCGCAGCCGCAGCCGCAGCCGCGCACCGTGTACCTGGCGCCGCCGCGGCCGCTGTACGAATGCGTCACGCCAGAAGGCAAGCGCTACACCAGCGATGACGGCCGCGGCAATCCGCGCTGGGTGCCGCTGTGGACGCTGGGCTATCCGGTGGTGCGGCCGCGCTCGGTGCTGGGCGACAACATCGGCCACCCCGAGCGGGTGATGCGCCCGCCGCATCGCGACATCAACTGGCCGGTCGCCAGCGGCGGCGGCAGCTGGATCCGCGACGACTGCACGATGCTGCCGCCGATCGAGGCCTGCGCCCGCCTGCGCGACCGCCGCAGCGCGCTGCGCACGCGCTTCTTCAACGCGCAGGAAAAGGAACGCGACCAGCTGCGCGAAGAGGAGCGTGCGCTCAACGCGCGCCTCGACAACGACTGCGGTGGTCGCTGAGATGCGCCTGATCCTCGCGCTGCTGCTCCTGTGCGCGCCGCTGGCGACGTGGGCGCAGGACACCGTCTTCTACAAATGCACCGATGCCAAGGGCAACGTGTCGATGCAGAACGGCGCGCCCTGCGCGGCCGGCATGAAGCAGGAGATCCGCCGGATCGGCGAAGTGAAGACCGTGCCGGTGCCGGCGCGGAAGCCGCAGGTGGAAGCGCCGCCCGCGCCGCCCGTGTACGGCGACTTCGTGCTGGTCAGTGGCCCGGCGATGCAGCGCACGCCCGCGCCCGAAGCCGCCGGCTTGCCCGCACCGCCGCCCCTCTACCAGTGCCGGACCTGGGACGGCGAAACCTATTTCGGCGAGAGCGCCGAACCGCCGCCGCGCTGCGCGCCGCTGCAGGTGACCGGCATCGACGGGCGCGCATCGCTGGGCCTGGCCAGCGCCTGCGAGATGAAGCAGGACAGCTGCACCGCGGTGCCGGAGGCGCAGCTGTGCGCGAGCTGGTACCGGCGGCTGGACGAGGCCGAGTTCAAGCTGCGCTATGCCGACGACGACAGCCGCCGCGAGCGCCAGGCCGCCTTCGATGCGGTCGATGCGAAGATAAAAGCCAGCCGCTGCGCGACCAGCGCGCCGACCGATCCCGCTGTGCCGTAAGCTGGTCGCGGGATTGCACGGAAGGAACGGATGGACAGCGGCGGCCTGGAACTGGCACTGGTTTTCCTGCTGGCAGCGGTGCTGGCGGTGCCGCTGTTCAAGCGCTTCGGGCTGGGCGCGATCCTCGCCTACCTGACCGCAGGCGTGCTGCTGGGGCCGCACGAACTGGCGCTGGTGCGCGACCCGGACAAGGTGCTGGCGGCCAGCGAGATCGGCGTGGTCATGCTGCTGTTCGTGATCGGGCTGGAGCTGTCGCTGCCGCGGCTGAAGGTGATGCGCAAGCCGATCTTCCTGGTCGGCGGCCTGCAGGTGCTGTTGTGCGGGTTGGCGCTGGGCGCACTGTCGATGTTGGCCGGGCTGGGCTGGAAGGCCGCACTGGTGGTGGGCCTGGGGCTGGCGCTGTCGTCCACCGCGGTGGGCCTGCAGCTGCTGGCCGAGCGCAAGGAGTTGGCCACCGAGCACGGCCGGCTGGCGTTCGCGATCCTGCTGTTCCAGGACCTCGCCGCGATCCCGCTGCTGGCGGCCATCCCGCTGCTGGGCAAGGCCAAGAGCGTGGGTCTGGAATCGAGCGAGGTGCTGCGCGCGGTGGCGCTGATCGCGGCGCTGATCTTCGGCGGCCGCTACCTGCTGCGCCACCTGTTCCGCGTCATCGCCCGCACCGACCTGCCCGAGGTGTTCACCGGCGCCGCCCTGCTGGTGGTGCTGGGCAGCGCCTGGCTGATGCAGATGGCGGGCCTGAGCGCCGGCCTCGGCGCATTCCTCGCCGGCGTGCTGCTGGCGGAATCCGAATACCGGCACGAACTGGAGGCGCAGATCCGACCCTTCGAAGGCCTGCTGCTCGGCCTGTTCTTCATGGCCGTGGGCATGGGCATCGACGTGCAGCGGGTCCTCGCCGAGCCGCTGCTGATCGCGAGCGGGGTGGCGGTGCTGTTGGCAGTGAAGTCGCTGCTGCTGTTCGCGCTGGGCCTGCGCCCTGGCCGGCTGGACGCGCGCGGCGCCTGCCTGCTGGCGGCGGTGCTGGCGCTGGGCGGCGAGTTCGCCTTCGTGGTGTTCAGCGAAGCCGGGCGGGCCCGGTTGCTGGATGCCGCCACCCTCGGCCGCCTGACCGCCATCGTCGGCCTGTCGATGGCGGCCACGCCGCTGCTGCTGATGCTGGCGTCGAAGTTGCTGCCCGACAAGCTGGCCGCGGAAGCGCGCGAATACGATGCGATCCCGCAGGATCGCCACCCGCAGGTGCTGATCGCCGGCTTCGGCCGCTTCGGCCAGATCATCGCCCGCCTGCTGCGCGCGCAGGGCATCGCCTTCATCGCCATCGATCCGGACATCGAGCAGGTCAACCTGTCGCGGCAGATCGGCACCGACCAGATCTACTACGGCGACCCGACCCGGCTGGCGCTGCTGCGTTCGGCCGGCGCGGCGCGGATCCGCATCTTCGTGGTCGCCATCAACGGCGTCGAGGCCAGCCTGCGAATGGTGCGGCTGGTGCGCAAGCACTACCCGGAAGCGCGGGTGTTCGCGCGTGCCCGCGACCGCCGCCACACCTGGCAGCTGATCGATCTGGGCGCGGAAGCGCTGCGCGAGACCTTCTGCAGCAGCCTGGAGATCGGCCGCGAGGTGCTGGTGGCGCTGGGCATGGACCGCGAGCAGGCCGAGGACCGGGCGCGCCGCTTCCGCGAATGGGACGAGTCGCTGCTGGAGCAGCAGCGGCTGCTGCAGGACGACGAGGATGCGCTGCTGCAGGCCACCCGCGACGCGCGGCGGGAGCTGGACGGACTGTTCGAGGCCGACGATGCGGCGGTGACACAGGCCCGCAAGTAATGCAGCAGCAGCGCAAGCTGCGCGCCACGGAATGGCGCCGCGTTCCGTGCCCGTCGTGGCGCCGGGCTTGCCCGGCCGGTTCCCGCGCTATTCGCGCAGGAAGCGTGCCATCGAGACGCCCGAAGGCGGGGCTGCAGTGGGCGGCACCAGCTCGGCGGCGATGTCCACGTAGCCGCGCAGCAGGGCGACGTCGCGCGGGGTGCGGCCGCCGGTGTCGGCCAGCGCCGGGTCGGCGCCGGCCTGCAGCAGCGCCTGCACCGTGCGGCGCAGGCCGTGCAACGCGGCCAGGTGCAGGGGGCCGTAGCCGCGTGCGTCGCGGGCGTCCAGCCGCACGTCTTCGTCCAGCAGCCGCTCCAGCGCGGCCAGCAGCACGTCCTCGCTGCTGGGCGTGCCGGGCTCGGCACGCGCGCCCAGCAGCAGCAGCAGCGGGGTGGTGCCGTTCCTTGCCGGCAGGTGCGGGTCGGCGCCGGCCAGCAGTAGGCCGTCCAGCAGCGCCAGCA
>JANJSW010000053.1 GCA_024711415.1 Thermomonas sp.
GTCCACGTATTCCAGCTCGCCACCCAGCGGCACGCCGTGCGCCAGCCGGCTGGGCTGGACGCCGCGCGCACGCGCCAGCTGGGCCAGGTAATGCGCGGTCGCCTCGCCTTCCACGGTGGGGTTGGTGGCGACGATCAGTTCCCGCACCTCGCCCTGCTCCAGCCGCTGCGCGAGCTGGTCCAGGCCCAGTTCGCGCGGGCCGATCCCGTCCAGCGGGCTCAACCGCCCCTGCAGCACGAAATACAGGCCGCGGAAGCCGGTGGCCTGCTCGATCGCCAGCCGGTCCGCCGGGGTTTCCACCACGCACAGCAGCTGCGCATCGCGCGCGCTGCTGGCACAGGTCGGGCAGATCTCGGTCTCGCTGAAGTCGCGGCAGCGGCTGCAGTGGCGGATCCGCTCCATCGCCTCGGCCAGCGCATCGGCCAGCCGGCGGCCGCCGTCGCGCTGCCGCTCCAGCAGGTGGTAGGCCATCCGCTGCGCGGATTTCTGGCCTACGCCCGGCAGCACGCGCAGTGCGTCGATGAGTTGTTCGAGCAGGGAGGCGGTCATGGATCCGGAGTCTGGTAATGCGCCCGGATGTGCGCATTCGGCGCATACCGGGCAACGCGCAGGCGGGCGAGAACCGCGGTGCCCGCCCGCTTTGCAAATTCGGCGGGATGCCCCGTCATTCGCCGGATCAGAACGGCAGCTTGAAGCCCGGCGGCAGCTGCATGCCGGCGGTGGCGCCGGCCATCTTTTCCTGCGAGGCGGCGTTGATCTTGTTGACCGCGTCGTTGAACGCGGCGGCGATCAGGTCCTCGGCCATTTCCGGGTCGGTGAACACGGTCGGATCGATGCGCACCTTGCGGCAGTCCATGCGTCCGCCCAGGGTCACGTTGACCATGCCGCCACCGGCGCTGCCGGTGGCTTCCAGCGCCGCCACTTCTTCCTGCGCGCGCGCCATGTTTTCCTGCATCTTCTGCGCCTGCTGCATCAGCTGGGCGATGTTTCCACGCATGTCGTTCTTCCGTTGTTGCGGTGTGGGGATGTTCAGTTGGCGTCGAGCGGGCGCACCGAATCCGGCACGACCTGCGCGCCGAACTGCTGGACCAGCCGCTGGATGCCGGGATCGGCGACAAAACCGCTTTCCGCGCCGGCCTGGCGCGCATCGCGCTCGCGCGCGTTGCGGGCGTTCGCGGTTTCGCCGCGCGGCTGGCCTGTCTCGAAACGGATCTTCACCTCGCCGCCGAGCTGCCTGCCGATGGCGTCACACAGTTGCAGCACCAGGCTGGCCGACTGCAGGACTTCCTGCTCCGGGGCCAGCGACAGCCGCAGGACACCATCGCTGTGCGCCACGAAGGCGGCGTTTTCAGCCAGCACTTTGGCGGCGCCACGCAAGCCACAGCCTGCTACCAGTTCCAGCCAATGCTCCGAATCGGTCACCAGCAGGGAGCTGCCCACGGATGCCCGAACCGGCGCAACCGCGGCAGGCTCCGACAGCGGCGCAGGCATCGGGGCAATGGTTTGCGCCTGCACAGGCGTGGGCGGCAGCGGCACAGGCTCCGGCGCGGGCTGTGCCGGCGACTCGATCGCCGGTGCTTGCGGCTGCCGTGCGTTCATCGGCAGGGTGTCAGCCAACGCGGCACGCGCACGCGCGGCGGCGTCGGTGCGCGCCTGCCTGGACGATTCCGGCGCGGGCGCCTGCGACGGCGACGACCTCGGCGCCGACAACTGCGCGGCGGCATCGGGCCGGAACGCCAACATCCGCAACAGGGTCATTTCGAAGCCGCTGCGCGGGCTGGGCGCGTAGCCCAAGTCGCGGCGACCGCTCAGCGCCATCTGGTACCACAGCTGCACCAGCTCCGGGCGCAGCTGCGCGGCCAAGCCTTCGACATCGATGGCGTCGCTGCCCACGTCCACCGCAGGCACCAGCTGCTTCACCTGAATGCGGTGCAAGGCCTGCGCGAAGGCATCGAGGATGCTTGCCCAGTCCGGCGAGAACTCCGCCAGCTGCGCCGCCTCCTCCATCAGGCGCGTGCCGTCGGCGTCGGCCAGCGCGGCCAGCAGGGCCTGCACGCGGCTGCGGTCCACCGTGCCCAGCATCGCCGCCACCGCCGCGCCGTCCAGCCGCCCGCCGCCCGCCCCTGAACCGCTATAGGCGATGGCCTGGTCGAGCAGCGAGAGGCCGTCGCGCAGGCTGCCGTCGGCCGCGCGGGCCAACTGCGCCACCGCATCGTCGTCGGCTTCGATACCTTCCGCCGCCAGGATCTTCACTATCTGGCCGCGGATCTGCGCCTCGTCCAGCCGCTTGAGGTTGAACTGCAGGCAGCGGCTCAGCACCGTGACCAGCAGCTTCTCCGGATCGGTGGTGGCGAACAGGAACTTGACGTGTCCCGGCGGCTCTTCCAGCGTCTTCAGCAGCGCGTTGAACGCCGGCTTCGACAGCATGTGCACTTCGTCGATCAGGTAGACCTTGTACTTGCCGCGGCTGGGCATGTACTGGGCGTTCTCGATCAGTTCGCGGACGTTGTCGACGCCGGTATTGGAGGCGGCGTCGATCTCCAGCAGGTCGATGTAGCGGCCGGCATCGATGGCCTTGCAGGTCTCGCACTCGCCGCAGGGATCGGCGCCGGTGCCGCGCTCGCAGTTCAGGCTCTTGGCGAAGATGCGCGCGATGGTGGTCTTGCCGACGCCGCGGGTGCCGGTGAACAGGAACGCGTGGTGGACGCGGCCTGTCTCCAGCGCGTTGGTCAGCGCGCGCACCACGTGTTCCTGGCCGACCAGTTCGGCGAACCGCTTGGGGCGCCACTTGCGGGCGAGCACGAGATAGGACATGCCTGCATTGTGGCATGGGCCGCCGGCCGCCCGGCACCCGCCCGCGCGGTTCTGTTGTGGAACCGCCGGGCCACCGCTAGAATGCGCGATCCCGGAGAGGTGTCCGAGTGGTTGAAGGAGCACGCCTGGAAAGTGTGTAAGCGTCTAAACCGCGCTTCGGGGGTTCGAATCCCCCTCTCTCCGCCAGGTTCCAGGGCCGCGCCCTGCGCGGCCCACGTCTATGGTGGCCCCGTCGGCCCCTCGCGACGCTAGGTCGAAAACCCCGCCAGGGCCGGAAGGCAGCAACGGTATCGACTGACGCGGGCGCCGAGGCCAGCCGGCGGGGTCACCGCCTTTTCGGGCTTCGTTTTGCTGCGCAAAATCGTGGCCCCCGGCGCGTTGCCTCCACATGCCCCGGCGCTGCGCCGATTTCCTCAGACCTCAGTAGCCGCGATCCCACGCGACCGTGTAGGCGGCGCGCAGGCGGGCGAAATCGGCATCCACGTCCTCCGCGCTGCGCATGCCGCGCAGCTTGCGCAGCGAGCGGTGCAGGCGCGCGAGATTGGCTTCGCGCCAGGCGGTGGCGGGAATGCGCAGGCGCGACTGATCGAGGTCGATGAACCAGCCGCGCCCCTGTCCATCGAACAGGATGTTGTGCGCATTCAGATCGGCATGATCCAGCCCGGCGCGATGGAACTTCGCAATCAGCTGGCCCACCGTCTCCCAGGGTGCGGCGCCCTCGGCCGCCAGCGCGGCCAGCGGGCGCACGTCCTGCAGGCGCTGCATCAGGATCGCTGCGCGGTAATGCACCCCCTCCCGGTGGTACCAGGCGGCGAACGGCAGCGGCACCGGCAGCTT
>JANJSW010000118.1 GCA_024711415.1 Thermomonas sp.
AGTCCGGCGTTCACCACCACCTGTACACGCGATCCGGCGCGGATCGCGTCGTGGCCGCGACACCCGGGTTGCCGCTGCTGGGAGGGCCTGGGATGAACACGGAATTCGTCCACAGCCGCTGGGCGATGCGCGGCTACCTGCTGTATTCGCGCCTGGCCAGCCTACTGATGGTCGGGGTCGGCCTTGGCAGCAGCCTCGGATGGGCGGCGCAGGTCGATCTCGTGCCGGGCCTGGGAGGCCGCGACATGCGCCTGGCCGCCGCGCTGTGCGTCCTGCTGTCGGGGCTGGCGCTGGCCATGGTCGGCACCGGCCGTCGTTGGGTTCTCCGCGTGGCCAGCCTGCTGTGCGCGATGGTCGCGGTGTTGGCGGTGGATTCGCTGCTGGGATACACACGCACCGGTTATCGCGGCATCGCCGCTGGGCTGGATGCCACTTTGGGCGAAGGCCAGCGGCCAGCGGCGCGGATGTCGGAGCTGGCGGCGATCGGCTTCCTGCTGCTGGGCGGGCAGGGGCTGCTGATCCTCAATGCGCGCGCACTGGTGCTGCGCGAGATGTTCGGGCTCGGCGTGCTCGCCATCGCGATGGCCAGCCTGGCCTCGTTCGCGTTCGTGCTCGCCCAGCACGGCGAAAGCCTGCTGGAGCGCCTGCCGATCCTCACCGGCGTCTCGCTGCTGTTCGGCACGCTGGGGTGGATGTCGTCGGTGCCGACCACCGGCCTGACCCGCATCAGCACCGCGGCGACGCTGGGCGGCGTGTTCGCGCGCAGCCTGCTGCTGCCGGCGCTGCTGCTGCCGCTGGTCTACACCTTCGTGTTCAAGCTGCTGGAGACGCGTTTCGGCGTGCCGGAAATCGTGGCTTCCACCCTCGGCGCGGTGTTCACCGGTGGTTCCGTCGCGTGGATGATCTGGCTGGTGGCGTCCCTGCTGGATCGCAGCGAACGCCTGCGCGAAGCCTCGCTGCAGCTGCGCGACGTGGCCGATACGGACTCGCTGACCGGACTGGGCAACCGTCGCAAGCTGGATGCGGAGATCGAACGCCTGTTGCGCGAGTACCGCCAGCAGCGAACGCCTTTTTCGCTGCTGGTGCTGGATATCGACCACTTCAAGGCCTACAACGACGCCTATGGCCACCAGGCCGGCGATGATGCCCTGCGCGAGATCGGCCGGCTGCTGCGCGTCGCGTTGCGCCCGCGCGACATCGCCGTGCGTTATGGCGGCGAGGAATTCGTCCTGCTCGTCCACGGCGTCCGCATGCCGCAGCTGCCGGTGATCGCCGAGCGCATCCTGCAGACCATCCGCGACAACCAGTGGCCGCTGGTGCCGATCACCGCGAGCATCGGTGGTGCCGAAGTCTGCGGCGCCGACTCCGCGACGACCCTGCTGCAGCGCGCCGACGCCTCGCTGTACGGCGCCAAGCGCAATGGCCGTGACCGCTTCGAGGCGATGGGTTGCGCCGAATGCATCGCCAGTCGCGACGCGCCGCCGGCGCTGCGCGCGCGGGAATGGGACCAGCCGCCGCCCGGATGCCGCGCGGCCAGCCAGGGCTGACAAGTGCCGACGCCGGTTGCCGGCGCCGGCTACCGCGGGCGTGCCTCAGTGGTTGCCGGCGAACAGCTCGCGGCCGATCAGCATGCGGCGGATTTCATTGGTGCCGGCGCCGATGGCGTACAGCTTGGCGTCGCGCAGGATGCGGCCGGTCGCGAATTCGTTGATGTAGCCGTTGCCGCCCAGCGTCTGGATGCCTTCCAGCGCAACCTGCACGGCGGCCTCGGAGGCATGCAGCAGGCAGGACGCGGCGTCGATGCGGCTCTTGTGGCCAGAATCGTAATCGCGTGCGACCTGATAGGCGAAGGCGCGGCTGGACTGCAGTGACGTGTACATGTCGGCGATCTTGGCCTGCATCAGCTCGAAGGTGCCGATGGCCTGGCCGAACTGGCGGCGTTCGCGCACGTAGGGCAGGGCGATGTCCAGTGCCGCCTGCATCAGGCCGATGGGGCCGCCGGACAGCACCAGGCGCTCGGTGTTCAGGCCGCTCATCAGCACCTTGACGCCGTTGTTGACCTCGCCCAGCACGTTCTCCTGCGGGATCTCGCAGTTCTCGAACACCAGCTCGCAGGTGTTGCTGCCGCGCATGCCCAGCTTGTCCAGCTTCTGCGCGGTGGAGAACCCCTTCATGCCCTTCTCGACGATGAAGGCGGTCATGCACTTGCTGCCGGCGTCCTTGCCGGCGGTGCGCATGTAGACCACCAGCACGTCGGCCTCGGGGCCGTTGGTGATCCACATCTTGTTGCCGTTGGCCACCCACACGTCGCCCTTGAGCTCGGCGCGGCAGGCCATCGAGCCCACCACGTCGGAACCGGCGCCCGGTTCGCTCATCGCCAGCGCGCCCTTGAACTCGCCGCTGCACAGCTTGGGCAAATACTTCGCCCGCTGCGCTTCGTTGCCGTTGGCGTACAGGTTGTTGACGCAGAGGTTGGAATGCGCGCCGTAGGACAGGCCGATCGCGCCCGAGGCGCGGCTGATCTCTTCCATCGCCACCAGGTGGGCCAGGTAGCCCAGCCCGCTGCCGCCGTATTCGCCCGGAATGGTCATGCCCAGCAGGCCCATTTCGCCCAGCATCGGCCACAGCTCCTGCGGGAACCAGTTGTCCTCGTCCGCCTTGGCCGCGCGCGGCGCGATCTCGGTTTCGGCAAAGCGGCGGACCGCCTCGCGCAGGGCATCGATGTCTTCGCCAAGGGGGAAGGGGCGCATGGGATTCCTCGAAGGTGTCGGAAGGCCCGCTGGTAGCGGGCCGGATGGGTCAATTGTAGTCGGCTGGCAACATGGTCCTGACGCCGCAACAAAAACGCCCAGCTTGCCGGGCGTTTTTCCCCTCCATCCGGATGGGAAGCCCCCCTTGAGTCACGGGGGGCGCCGCGACAGCGGCGGGGGATGTGGAAGCCGATTCAAGAATTGGTCGGGCAGCGCCCGATCAATTCCCCCGAATGCGGCCCTGGAAGCGGGTGCGGCCGCGGCCCAGCGGCAGCTTCAGCTTGCCGATCTTCTCGATGCGCTCTTCGGCCAGGCGGTCGGCGGCGCGGTAGGTCGGGATGCCGTCGCGGTCGGCGATCTCGTAGATGCGCGACAGGTTGTGGTAGATCGTGCGCATCATGCGCATGGCGCGCTCGCGGTTGTAGCCGTCGAGTTCCAGCGCCACGTTCATCACGCCGCCCGCGTTCACAGCGTAGTCCGGCGCGTAAAGGATGCCGCGCTTGACCACCTCGTCGCCGATCTCGTTGTTGGCCAGCTGGTTGTTGGCCGAACCGCAGATCACCTTGAACTTGAAGCGCGGCAGGGTCTGCTCGTTGACGGTGCCGCCCAGCGCGCAGGGCGAATACACGTCGGCCGGCACGTCGTAGATCTCGTCCAGACCCACGGCCTCGGCGCCGTACTCGGTCACCGCCTTGTCCACCAGCGCCTGGTTGATGTCGGTGACGAAGATCTTGGCGCCGCGTTCCTTCAGCAGCTTCACGTATTCCATGCCGACGTGGCCCAGGCCCTGCACGGCGTAGGAATACTTGCCCACGTCCTCGTCGCCGAACTTGCGGTTCAGCGTGGCCATCAGGCCCTGCAGCGAACCGTAGGCGGTGAACGGCGAGGGATCGCCCGAGCCGCCGTGGACCTGGTGCACGCCGGTCACGTACTCGGTCTCGCGGTACACGTATTCCATGTCGTTGACGTCGATGCCGACGTCCTCGGCGGTGATGTAGCGGCCGCCCAGCGATTCCACGAACTGGCCGAACGCGCGGAACAGCGCCTCGGACTTGTCGGTGGCCGGGTTGCCGATGATCACCGCCTTGCCGCCGCCGATGTTCAGGCCGGCCACGGCGTTCTTGTAGGTCATGCCGCGCGACAGGCGCAGCACGTCGTTCAGCGCCTCGGCCTCGCTCTTGTACGGCCACATGCGGGTGCCGCCCAGCGCGGGGCCCAGCACGGTGTTGTGGATGGCGATGATCGCCTTCAGGCCAGCGTCCTTGTTGTGGCAGAACACGACCTGCTCGTGGCCGTAGATGTCGAGCGTTTCGAAGATCATTGCAAAAACTCCGGCCGGGTCCGCCGCGTGCGGCAGAACCGGTGGCTGTGGGAATGGAAGCGGATATGTTGGCTGTGGCCGGGTGAACCCCCCGTCACAGCAGGACATTTTAGGCCATTCTCCGGAGCGGGGCCGGCATACGGATGGGTACGGCCCCCGGCGGGGCCATCAAGGCGCGTTGCGCAGTGCGGGTGGCGATGCGGCGGCGGCGCCGCGCGCCGCAATCAGCCCGCGGCTTTCGGTGCCTTGAAGCCGGCGCAGGGATCCGGGCGCTGGGCCGCGGGGATGCGGTGGACCTCGTCGAAGGCGGTCGGGCTGGAATCGGGCTCCAGGAAACCCACCGCGCGCGGCGCCATGCCGTCGCGGCGCAGCCAGAACGGTACCGCGATATCGCCACGCACATGGCCGTTGCCGGCAATCAGCACCACGCCGCTGGCCGCGCGCGTGCGCATGGTTTCGGCCATCACCACGTCGCGGGCGATCTGCGCCTTCGCCATCGGCGCCACCAGCGATTCCGGCAGCGCGCCGCAGTGGCTGTCGCGTACTTCGGTTTCCTGCGCCGCCTGCACTTCCGCCGGCAGCGCGTCCAGCCTGTAGCGGGCGATGAGTTCGGCAGGCAGCGCCGCGGCGAAGCCTTCCTTCACCACCCTGGATGCATCGGCGCGCGACAGGTTCGCGGCCAGCAGCGGCAACTTGTACTCCAGCGCCAAAGCGATCACCGGCTGGTAATGCGTCCAGGTCCAGCCTGCTTTCGCCGGGGCGACGCGCGCCACCACGCAGGCGGCATCGCCGCATTCGGCCATCGCCGTGTCCAGCGCCGACTGCTGGCTGGTGTCGAACTGTTCCATCGCGATGGCCGGCCGCCAGCCCGCTTCCAGTTCCCTGCGCAGCAGCGCGGCGCGGGCGGCGTGGCCGTCGGCGTTGTCGTGCACCTCCCCCAGCAGCAGCATCCGCGGCGCGCTGGCCGGGGCGGCGTGCGTACAGGCGGCAAGGGCGGTCAGCAGGGCGGGAAGGAAGACGGCGTGGCGCATGGAAATCACCCGTGAAGTCCAGCGCAGCTTGCCACAGCGCTGGCCGGATTTGCCCGGCATCGCGTGGCAAGGCGGGGGGCGGGGCAGGGACCCCGCGTTACAATCGGCGATTACCCGAACACCCGTGGATTCGAGCGATGAGCACCCCCGCCGCCAACCTTCCCGAACAGCAGCAGCCCACCGCGCTTGACGAAAACCGCACGCCGCTGCGCTTCGTCACCGCCGCCAGCCTGTTCGACGGCCACGACGCCGCCATCAACATCATGCGCCGGCTGATCCAGTCGCAGGGCGCGGAAGTGATCCACTTGGGCCACAACCGCAGCGTCGAGGACGTGGTGCGCGCGGCGCTGCAGGAAGACGCCGACGCCATCGCGCTGTCGTCGTACCAGGGCGGCCACGTCGAGTACCTGAAGTACATGGTGGACATGCTGAAGCAGCGCGACGCCGCGCACATCCGCGTGTTCGCCGGCGGCGGCGGCACCATCACCCCGGAGGAAATCCGCGAGCTGGAAGCCTACGGCGTCGAGCGCATCTACCACCCCAACGACGGCATGCACATGGGGCTGGTGGCGATGATCGAGGACGTGGTCAAGCGCGCCGAAGCCGGCCGCATGCCGGTCGAAAAGCCGCACAAGGTCGCGTTCGACAACGAGATCGAGATCGGCCGCATGCTCTCCGCCATCGAGGAGCAGGCGCTGGACGAAGGCACGCTGGCCCACCTGCGCAAGGAATGGCAGCTGGCCGGCGGCAAGACCCCCGTGGTCGGCATCACCGGCACCGGCGGCGCCGGCAAGTCGTCGGTCACCGACGAGCTGCTGAACCGGTTCCTGGCCAACTTCCCAGGCATGCACATCGCCGTGGTCAGCGTGGACCCCACCCGCCGCCGCACCGGCGGCGCGCTGCTGGGCGACCGCATCCGCATGAACAGCCTGCGCAGCCCGCGCGTGTTCATGCGTTCCATGGCCACCCGCCGCCAGCACATGGCCACCAACGTGGTGCTGAAGGACTGCATCGCCTTCCTGAAGTCGCTGGGCTATGACCTGGTGATCGTCGAAACCGCCGGCATCGGCCAGAGCGATTCGGAGATCGTCGACCTGGTCGATTTCCCCATGTACGTGATGACCAGCGACTTCGGCGCGCCCAGCCAGCTGGAAAAGATCGACATGCTGGACTACGCCGAACTCGTCGTGCTCAACAAGTTCGACAAGCGCGGCGCCGAAGACGCCCTGCGCGACGTGCGCAAGCAATGGAAGCGCAACCGCGTGGCGTTCCAGACCAAGGACGAAGACGTCCCGGTCTATCCGACGATTGCCAGCCAGTTCAACGACCCCGGCCTGAACTGGATGTTCGCCAACCTGTGCCGCCTGCTGCGCGAGAAGCTTGGGAAAGGGGGTCAGGTTCACTTTTCGGGTGCGGACAATGCCGGCAGCGGGGAGGGTGGTTCGAAAAGTGAACCTGACCCCCTTTCCCTTCTTGTCCCCAGCATCGACACCACCCTCAAGGAGCCCCGCGCCACCGTTCTCATCCCCGGCAACCGCGTGCGCTATCTCGCGGAAATCGCCGAGCAGGGCCGCAGCATCAACGCCCGCATTGAATCGCAGGCGGAGATCGCCGATCGCGCGCAGTCGCTGTGGGACGCGCTGAAGGAGCTGGGCGACGCCGCGCTGCCCAAGCCGCTGGACCTGTACGCCGCCGAAGCCCTGCTCGACGCCAGCGACCGCAGCCTGAAGACCCTGCGCCAGCGCTACAACGACGCCATCCAGTCGCTGGATTCCGACGCCCTGCGCCTGCTGCGCGACTGGCCGGCGCGCCTGAAGGCGATCACCGAGCCGGTTAACGAATACCAGGTGCGCGACAAGACCATCCGGGTGGAGAACTACCGCGAGTCGCTCAGCCACCAGCAGATCCCCAAGATCGCCGCGCCCACCTACAAGGCCTGGGGCGAGCTGCTGGTGTTCCTGCAGAAGGAAAACCTGCCGGGCTACTACCCCTACACCGGCGGCGTGTACCCGTACCGCCGCACCGGCGAGGACCCCATCCGCATGTTCGCGGGCGAGGGCACGCCGGAGCGCACCAACCGCCGCTTCCACTACCTCAGCCTGGGCCAGCCGGCCGCGCGCCTGTCCACCGCCTTCGACAGCGTGACCCTGTACGGCGAAGATCCGGCGCCGCGCCCGGACATCTACGGCAAGATCGGCAACTCCGGCGTCAACGTGCCCACGCTGGACGACATGAAGAAGCTGTACTCCGGCTTCGACCTGTGCGCGCCCACCACCAGCGTGTCGATGACCATCAACGGCCCGGCACCGATCATCCTGGCGATGTTCATGAACACCGCCATCGACCAGCAGGTGGAGAAATACCTGAAGGCCGACGACGCCCGCTGGCAGGCGGCGCAGCAGAAGATCGAGCAGCTGTTCGAAGGCCGCCAGCGCCCGTCGTATTCCGGCGACCTGCCGCAGGGCAACAACGGCCTGGGCCTGGCCCTGCTGGGCGTGACCGGCGACCAGCTGGTGGACGCCGAGACCTACGCCCGGATCAAGGCGGAAACGCTGAAGACCGTGCGCGGCACCGTGCAGGCCGACATCCTGAAGGAAGACCAGGCCCAGAACACCTGCATCTTCAGCACCGAATTCGCCCTGCGCATGATGGGCGACATCCAGCAGTACTTCGTGGACAACGGCGTCCGCAACTTCTACTCGGTGTCCATCTCCGGCTACCACATCGCCGAAGCCGGGGCGAACCCGATCAGCCAGCTGGCCTTCACCCTGTCCAACGGCTTCACCATCGTGGAGTACTACCTGGCGCGCGGGATGAAGATCGACGACTTCGCGCCCAACCTGTCGTTCTTCTTCAGCAACGGCATGG
>JANJSW010000267.1 GCA_024711415.1 Thermomonas sp.
CCCCGGCCAGCGCGAAACTCCGCAACCGGAACATATCGCCCCGACGAACGAAAAAAGGTGTCAGGAACAATTAGCCAGATAAGAGTCGACTTTGGCGAGGTCGAACATTATCCAGAAACAGTGCCTTCAGCCGGCTCGACGGAAGCCAAGGACTTCGCAGCCTTAGCTTTCGCAACCTTGGCCACGGATCTCGCGAGCTTCTTCTTCGCCTCTTCCGCCTTATCGCCTTCCAACACCTCACGCTTCAACACCTCACCAACCAGCACATCGCGAATCTGCTGATTGTCGATCCGGACATCTGGGGACATGCGCCGCAGTTCCTTGCGCACCACATCAAGCACCGGATCGGTTTGCAACATCGCGCTGATGAAGAAGCGGGAAAGGGCCTGCTTCTGGTTGTGGTACTCGCCCAGCATGGATCGCTGCCAGCCCTCTTTGCACAGCAGATACAGCAACTCCAGATCGGCATCGCTCCGGGTATTGACCGCGCAGAAATCGAGCTCCAGCACCCGTTCGAAATCTATCGGCTTAGCGAAGATCAACCTGTAGATGCGCCATGTGATGCCGTTCGTCAGCAACACCCAATCCACGCCCTGGTTGGCCGCGTAGTCGACGGCCTGCTTGACGTGCGAATCCTTCAGATCCAGCCCAATGGCCTTCACTTCGATCAACGTTTGCAGCTGTCCATCGATCTTGATCGCCAGATCGCAGAACGTGCCACGAATGGAGTGCTCGGAGGTGACGTCGGTGTATTTGTCGTAGCCGAAGACATCGGCCAGCATGTCTTTGATGATCGTAACAGTGTCAGCCTCGCCAACATCTCGGGAGCGCGCGCCGCTCAGAATAGGCTGATAACGCTTTACACCCGCCACGATGCGCTCGGAAACCCGCTTCGGTACGCCCGCCATTACACACCCCCTGTTTTCCCCGAAATGCCTACCATACGCCGCTTATCGAAGTCTTTAAAATTTCCCAGGCGTATTCAGCGAATCCTTCGAAATCAGCGGCCCCACATTTATCCGCGCCGACGCGGCTTGCCCGCCTTATTCACCTTCGGCGCCGGCATCAACACCGCCGTCTCCAGCAGCAATTCCCGCAGGCGCTCGCCGTCGTCCAGCAGCTCGTCGGCCACCGGGTAATCCTTGGCGCCGGGGTACGGCGGGCGTTGCGGCAGGTCCGGCGCCAGGCGGGCGGCGGCAGCGGAGGGTTTGACGAACAGGCTGTTGTCGCAGGCGAAGGCCACCACCTTTTCGTCCACGTACAGGGCGAACTCCCCGAACATGCGGCGGTGGGTCAGGCGGGCGCCGAGGCCGGCCTGTTCTTCGAGATAGGCGATGAAATCGGTGTCGGTGGCCATGGCGCGGGGCGTGCGGCCGGGCTGGCCGGCGGGGCCCCACGATAGCGCCGGACGGGAGTTGCCGTCCGGGTTGCGCGCGGCGGGATCAGCCGCAGCCGTCGAGTTTCAGGGTCTGGCCGGGCTTGATGGCGTACTTGGGTTTCTTCAGGCGATTAGCCTTGGCCAGGTCGCCGATGTCGCAGCGCAACTTGCGGGCGATGCCGCCGAGGGTGTCGCCGCGCTGCACCTTGTAGGTCTTCGGCTTGGCCGGGGCGCGCACCGGGGCGACCGGCGCGGCCGGCTGCACGGCGGCAGCCACGCCGGCGGGCATGGGGTCGCCCACCCGCACCAGCGCGGAGCGCACGTCGCTGGCCATCAGCTGCTGGGCCAGTTCCAGGCGCTTGCCGCGGGTGCAGTTGAAGCGGTAGAGCCAGGCGATGCGGGTGGTGGCGTTCAGCGCGGTGCCCGCCGGCAGGATTTCGCCGGGCTGCCAGCGCGGGTTGAGGTTGCGCAGCGCGCGCAGGTAGCCATCGCGCGAGCCCCAGTTGCCCAGGCAGATGGTGAGCTGGTACAGCGAGGCCGGCTGCGACAGGGTGACGGTGGCCGGGCGGGCGCTGACCCGCGGCCAGCGGATGCCGTAGTCCTTCGGGTGCAGGAACAGCCACGCCGCGGCAATCACCATCGGCACGTAGTCCTTGGTTTCGGCCGGGAACTGGTTGTACACGTCCACGTCCCAGAAGCTGCGCCCGCCGGTCTCGCGGAACACGCGCAGGGCGCGACCTTCGCCGCCGTTGTAGCCGGCCAGCGACAGCTCGATGCTGTTGTTGAGCTGGGCCATGCGTTCCTGCAGGTACTGCGCGGCGGCATCGGCGGAGGCGCGCGGGTCGTAGCGGGTATCGAAGCCGCTGCCGTCGTTGCCCAAGCCGAAGCGGCGGCCGGTGGCCGGCATGAACTGCAGCGGCCCCACCGCGCCGGCGCGCGAGCCGGCGTGCACCTTGCCGTTGGATTCCTTCGCCATGATCCCGAACAGCAGCGCTTCCGGCAGGCCGTGCTGCTTGAACGCCGGCGACATCAGGTGCTGCATGTAGCGGTAGTTCTCGTAACTGTCCATCAGCGACGGCCGCATGTCGGTGAGCCAGCGGCGGATGCCGGCCTGCACCGCCGGGTTGAACTGCACCATCTTCACGAAGCGCTGGCCTTCCTCGCTGAGCAGCGAGGCGGCGTTGGCGGAATCGGGCACGTCCACGTCGTCCAGGTCGGACTCGTCGATGGGGTCGGCATTGCCGTCCTCGGCGACGAGATCGTCGAACTGCGGGGTGGCCAGCAGCAGCCGCTCGTAGGTGGCCAGCATGGTTTCCACCAAGCAGCCGCGCTGCTTCGCGCAGGCATCCACCACGCCCTTCATTTCCGCCAGCGCGGCCTTGGTGGCGTTGGCCGCCGCTTCCTCGTCCACCGCCAGCATGGCATCGCGGTAGCGCTTCTCGGCGGCATCCATGCGCTGCTGCAACACCGCCACCGCGGCCTGGTCGCGTCTGGACTCCGCCTTCGCGACAGGCGCGCACAGCCCTGCCAGCAGCGTGAGGGAAAGCGTGGCGACCAGGGGCAACGGACGAAGGGACATCAGGCGTGGACTTGCGAAGGGGGCTGGCAGGGTAGCCGCGCCGGCTGCGCGGCGGCAACCCGCGCCATCCATGAATGCGCACGCGTTCGCATAGAATCCGGCGACCCTCCCGGATGACACACGCCATGGACCCCATTTTCGTCGGCAAGGCCATCACCACCGAGACCAGCGGCAACGTGGTGCTGCTGCCGAAGTACGGCAACCGCCACGGGCTGGTGGCCGGCGCCACCGGCACCGGCAAGACGGTGACGCTGATGACGCTGGCCGAAGGCTTCAGCCGGATCGGCGTGCCGGTGTTCCTGGCCGACGTGAAGGGCGACGTGGCCGGGCTGGCGGTGCCGGGCACGACCAGCGAGAAACTGCAGGCGCGCATCGACCAGATGGGCATCACCGACTACCGCAACGAAGCGGCGCCGGTGGTGTTCTGGGACCTGTGGGGCAAGGCCGGGCATCCGGTGCGCACCACCGTCAGCGAGATGGGCCCCACCCTGCTGGCGCGCATCCTGGAGTTGAACGATACGCAGGCCGGCGTGCTGGACATCGTGTTCAAGCTGGCCGACGACCGCGGCCTGCTGCTGCTCGACCTGGAAGACCTGCGCGCCCTGCTGGGCCTGATCGCCGACGAGCGCAAGGACATCAGCACCTCCTACGGGCTGGTCAGCGCGCCGTCGATCGGCGCCATCCAGCGCGCGCTGCTGCGGCTGGAACAGGAAGGCGCGGAACTGTTCTTCGGCGAGCCGGCACTGGAGCTGGCCGACCTGATGCGCACCACGCCCGACGGACGCGGCGTGGTCAACATCCTCGCCGCCGACCAGCTGATCCTGAAGCCGCGGCTGTATTCCAGCTTCCTGCTGTGGCTGCTCTCCGAGCTGTTCGAGAACCTGCCGGAAGTGGGCGACCTGGACAAGCCCAAACTCGTCTTCGTGTTCGACGAGGCGCACCTGCTGTTCGACGACGCCCCGCCCGCGCTGCAGCAGCGCATCGAGCAGGTGGTGCGGCTGATCCGTTCCAAGGGCGTGGGCGTGTATTTCTGCTCGCAGTTCCCCGACGACGTGCCGGCCAACGTGCTGGGCCAGCTGGGCAACCGCGTGCAGCACGCGCTGCGCGCCTACACCCCGCGCGACCAGAAGGCGGTCAAGACCGCCGCCGAAACCTTCGTCAGCAACCCGAACCTGGACGTGGCGCAGGCCATCGGCCAGCTGGGCACGGGTGAGGCGCTGGTGTCGATGCTGCTGGACAAGGGCGTGCCGATGCCGGTGGAGAAGACCCTGATCGCGCCGCCGCGCTGCCGGATGGGCGCCATCACCGATGCCGAGCGCATGCAGGTGCGCGCCGGCAGCCCGGTGGGGATGAAGTACGACACCCGCATCGACCGCGATTCCGCCGCCGAACTGCTGGCGCAGAAGACCGAGGCCAAGGCGGCGCAGGCGCAAGCCCCGGCCGCGAAGACGGCGGAAGCGGACGACGGCAACGGCTTCGGCCAGACGGTGAAGGACGCGCTGTTCGGCACCAAGCGCCGCCAAGGCATGATCGAGACCATGGCCAAACAGACCGCGCGCACGGTGGGCAGCCAGGTGGGCCGGCAGATCCTGCGCGGCCTGCTGGGCGGCATCTTCGGCGGCAAGCGCTGAGCCGCGCATGGGCCGCTGGCGTCCCCCCGCCGAGAAAAGCACGGCGCTCATCACCCGCGAAGGCCACGACCGCCTGAAAGCGGAGCTGGACGAACTGTGGCGGGTGAAGCGCCCGGAAGTGGTCAGGGCGCTGGCAGCAGCAGCCGCCGAGGGCGACCGCTCCGAGAACGCGGAATACACCTACCGCAAGAAGCAGCTGGGCGAGATCGACCGCCGCGTGCGCTACCTCAGCAAGCGGCTGGAGGTGCTGAAGGTGGTGGACGCCGCGCCGTCCGACCGCGAGGCGGTGTTCTTCGGCGCCGAGGTGGAGCTGGAAAACATCGCCAGCGGCGAGCTGGTGCGCTACCGCATCGTCGGCCCGGACGAAACCGACGCGAAGCTGGGCTGGGTCAGCATCGACGCACCGCTGGCGCGCGCGATGCTGAAGAAGCGCGTGGACGACGAATTCGAAGCACCGCTGCCCGGCGGCACGCTGCGCTACGCCATCATCGAAGTGACCTACCCGTCCGCGTAGGCGGGCGACACGCGCCCACCGCGCACGGAGCCCGCGTCAGCGCCGCTTGGCGCCGCCGGCGCCGGACAGCAGCACCAGCCCGCCGACCAGCCCCATGTTCTTCATGAACTGCAGCAGCTGCGCCATCTGCGCGCCGCCGGACAGGCGCCAGAACGGATGCGACAGCGCGGCATCGGTCAGCAGCAGGGCGGCGGCCAGCAGTGCCACCGCGCGCAGCTGCCAACCGGCGGCCAGCAGCACGCCCAGCAGCATTTCGGCGGTGCTCAGCAGCAACGTGTCGTTGCCGGTGGGCACGCCGCGCAGCGCCTGCCACAGGCGGAAACCACCGGCGACGAGGAAGACGGCGGCCAGCAGCCACTGGGCAAGGCGGACTTCAAGCTTCATGCGTTGATCGGACTCTGCGGGAAGCCGGAAGAGTGGCATGCCAACCTGAACGACGGAAGGGGCCAAGCGGCGCGATGGGGCTTTTCGCGTACAATGCCCGCTGTTCTGCGCACGGCTGATCTCCTTTCCTCCGCGAAAGGTGCGTTTTTCCTGATCGAGCCGGCCGCCCCTAGCGGCTTTCTTCCCGTACGCCTTTCGTCGCGCAGACACGGCCCGGATCACCGGCGTCGTGCCATCTGCCTGCGGCGCGGTTCAACAGGAACGCCCGGGCCGCCCCGTATTCCGTGCGGGGCACCAACGGAGTTCCTCCATGTCGTTCGAATCCCTCGGGCTTGCGCCCGCGTTGCTGCGCGCGCTTGCCGACAACAACTACACCACCCCGACCCCCATCCAGCAGCAGGCGATCCCGCTGATCCTGGCCGGCCATGACGTGCTGGGCGGCGCCCAGACCGGCACCGGCAAGACCGCCGCGTTCGGCCTGCCGATGCTGCAGAAGCTGGCCGAGATGCCCAAGCCCGAGGGCCTGCACCGCCCGCGCGTGCTGGTACTCACCCCCACCCGCGAGCTGGCCGTGCAGGTCAGCGAGAACCTGCGCAGCTACGCCAAGCACCTGCGCATCAACGTCACCGCGCTGTTCGGCGGCGTCGGCATGCAGCCGCAGGTGGAAGCGTTCCGCCGCGGCGTGGACGTGCTGGTGGCCTGCCCGGGCCGCCTGATCGACCACCTCGAGCGCGGCACCTGCAAGCTCGGCAACGTGCAGATGCTGGTGCTGGACGAAGCCGACCGCATGCTCGACATGGGCTTCCTGCCGTCGATCAAGCGGGTCATGAAGCACGTGCCGGCGCAGCGCCAGACCCTGCTGTTCTCGGCCACCTTCGAGCCGCGCATCAAGGCGCTGGCGCTGGAGTTCATGAAGGACCCGCAGCAGGTGCAGGTGGCCGCGCAGAACACCGTGATCGAGACCATCAGCCACCACGCCCACCCGGTCGACGGGTCGAAGAAGCGCGACCTGCTGATCGACATCCTGGCCCGCCGCCACACCGAGCAGGTGCTGGTGTTCGGCAAGACCAAGCACGGCTGCAACCGTCTGGCCGAGCAGCTGGAAAGTGCCGGCCTGCCGGCGCTGGCGATCCATGGCAACAAGAGCCAGGCCGCCCGCCAGAAGGCGCTGAACGAGTTCAAGTCGGGCAAGACCCGGATCCTGGTCGCCACCGACGTGGCCGCGCGCGGGCTCGACATCCCGGACCTGCCGCTGGTGATCAACCACGACCTGCCGATGGTGGCCGAGGATTACGTGCACCGCATCGGCCGCACCGGCCGCAACGGCGCGACCGGCGAAGCGATTTCGCTGGTGTCGCCGGACGAGGCCAACCTGCTGCGCCAGATCCAGAAGCTGCTGGGCCGCGAGATCGCGATGGAAGTCGTGCCGGGCTTCGAGCCCTCGCGTTCTATCCGCAGCGACGCCAAGCCGTTCGACAACGCGCCGCGCAGCCCGCGTCCCGCCCGCAACCGCCGCCCGCACGGCAAGCCGCGTACCGCCGAGGCGCATGCGCACGCCGGCCCCAAGCAGCCGCGTGACGGCCGCCGCGGCAACGCGCCGGGCGCCGGCCGCCGCGATTCGCGCCAGGGCTGATCCGGCGCCATCGCAACACCCTCACCGCCGGCACGGCAAACGCCTGCCGGCGGGTTCCTGCAGGCGCGTCGCGGGTGTATGTTCGCCACTTCCTCTGGGGAGCCACGCATGGACATCCACGACATCGCCCTGACCCTGTTCGCCCAGCTGGTGGGTGCCCATCGCGGCGCCCCTCTGGATGCCGATGCGCGCATGGAACTGGGCCGCGAAGCCTACCGCTGCGCCGAGGCGTTCATCGCCGCCAAGGACCTGTACATCCGAGAACTGCCCGTGCCCGGCGGCGAGCAGATCTACTGATGCCGGCGACACGCGCGGGTATGCTGCGGCCTTCCTCCCACGGAGCCTCCGCATGATCCGCCGGCTTGCCTGTTTCGCCACCCTCGCCCTGCTGCTGGCCGGTTGCGGCAGCGGACCGGTGCGGCGCGTCTCCGAACCCGCGGCCAGCATCCAACAGCTCACCGTGCGTGCCGACGGCCGCTGGGACGTGGAATTGCGGCTCAACAATTTCAGCAGCGTGGCGATGCGCTTCGACAGCACCGCGCTGGAAATCAGCTTCGACAACGGCGCCGCGGCGCGGCTGGACCTGCAGCCGAACCTGGAAGTGGCACCGGAATCCGCCGACGTGCACACCGCCGTGGTCACCCCCACGCCGGCAGGGCGCGCGCGCCTAGCTACCGCGCTGGCCGACGGCCGCGGGCTGTCCTACAGCCTGCGCGGCACGCTCCAGGCCGGCCCGCTGGACGGCAAGCCGCGCAGCTACGAGATCAAGCGCGAAAGCGCGCTGTCGCCGGTACCCGGACTGCCCGGCGCGCTGCGCTGAGCCCGCCCCGGCAGGCATTCCACCAGAACCATACGCTGTAGTATGCTCAGGATTCCCGCGGGCCGGATGGCGGCCCGCCCATGCCAGGAACCGCACGCATGAGCACCTACAAGGCCCCCCTCGACGATCTCCGCTTCGCCCTTTACGACGTGCTGGGCGCCGAGGCGCTGTTCGCCCGGCTCGGCCATGCCGACGCCAACCGCGAGCTGGTGGATGCGGTGCTGGACGAAGCAGCGCGCTTCAGCGAAACCGTGCTGGCCCCGCTCAACCGGATCGGCGACGAGATCGGCTGCAGCTACGATAAGGCCACCGGCAACGTCACCCCGCCGCCGGGCTTCAAGGACGCCTTCGACAAGTTCGTGGAGGGCGGCTGGACCGGCCTGACCAACGCGCCGGAACACGGCGGCCAGGGCATGCCCGCGCTGCTGGGCGGCGTGCTGACCGAGATGGTGGACAGCGCCAACCTGGCCTGGGGCAACTTCCCGATGCTCAGCCACGGCGCGGTCAAGGCGCTGGAGACCTACGGCGAGGACTGGCAGAAGACGGTATTCCTGGAGCCGCTGGTGGCCGGCAGCTGGACC
>JANJSW010000158.1 GCA_024711415.1 Thermomonas sp.
CCATGCCGGATGCCCAGCAGGCCCTGCAGATCGGGCTGGTGGACGAGCTGGTGCACATCGACGACGTCGCCACCCGCGCGCGGGTCTGGCTGGAGGAGCTGCTGCAGCTGCCGCACATGCCGATGCTGGAGACCCGCGCGATTGCCCGACGCGACGTCATCGCCGCGCTGGCGGACGAACGCATCGACCTGCCCCGCTTCGTCGCCCAGTGGTCGCACCCGGACACCCAGGCGGCGCTGCGCGCGATGCTGGCGCGGATCGGGAAGTAGGAGCGGCTTCAGCCGCGGACGGGTGGACGCAAGGTCGGGCCTGAAGACCCTCCTACAGCAATTCCAGCACCGTCTCGGGCGGCCGGCACAGGCGCACGCCCTTGGGCGTGAACACGAACGGACGTTCGATGAGCACCGGGGCGGCCACCATCGCCTCCAGCAGGGCGTCGTCCGGCAGCGCGGGATTGGCCAGTCCACGCGCGGCGTATTCGGCCTCCTTGCTGCGGATCGCCTGGCGCACGCTGAGTCCGGCATCGGCAATGGCCTGTCGCAACCGTGCCTTGTCGGGCGGGTTGGCCACGTAGTCCACGACCACCGGTTCGACGCCGGCCTCGCGCAGGATCTCCAGCGCGCCGCGGGATTTGCTGCAGCTGGGGCGATGCCAGATTTCCACGTTGCGTCCTTGCACGCTCATGCCCCGGTCGCCACCGGCCGGCGCTGGTCGGCCAGCCAGCCGCTCCACGAACCGGTGAACAGCTTGGCGCCACGCAGCCCGGCACGTTCCATCGCCAGCAGGTTGTGGCAGGCGGTGACGCCCGAGCCACACATCACCACGACCTCGGACGGGTCGCGCCCGGCCAGCAGCGCGCGGTACTCGTCGGCCAGCTGCATCGGCGACTTGAAGCGGCCCTCTGCCATGTTCTCCGCGTATGGCCGGTTGACCGCGCCGGGGACGTGACCTGCCACCTTGTCCAGCGGCTCTTCCTCGCCGCGGAAACGCGCCGCCGCCCGCGCATCGACCAGCATCCCGCCCGCGGCGAGATGGGCTTCGACCGCGTCGGCATCGAGCAGGCGCGAGCTGTCGAAGCTGGCGACGTAGCGCTGGCTGGCGGGTTCGCGCGGCAGCGACGAGGCCGGCAAGCCGAGCGAGGTCCAGCGCGTCCAGCCGCCGTCCAGCACCGCCACTTTCTCGTGGCCGAGCGCGCGCAGCAGGAACCACAACCGCGCGGCGTAGGCGCCTTCGGCGTCGTCATAGGCCACCACCTGCGTGGTCGGCGCGATGCCCCAGCGGCCCAGCTTGGCGCAGAAGGTCTCGGCATCGGGCCACGGATGGCGGCCCTCGCCTTTGCGCGACATGTCGGAGAGGTCGCGCTCCAGGTGCGCGTAGGCCGCGCCGGGAATATGCGAACGCCGCCAGGACTGTTCGCCCAGATTCGGGTCGAGCAGCGAGGTACGGCAGTCGACGATCACCAGGTCGGGGCGCCCCAGCGCCACTGCCAGGATGTCCGCCTGCACAAGGGAAGTCCATCCGGCCATCACACCCTCCATTGGTTCGAGCCAGCCAGCCGTTCGCGCAGGTTGTACAGGATCGAGGCGGTCGCGCCCCAGATCCGCTGCGGCTGGTAGCGGTATTGGAACACGTGGCGGGCACGCCCGCCGAATTCCAGCTCGATGGTGTCCAGCTGGGCGGGGTCCATCAGCAGATCCAGCGGCACCTCGAACACTTCGGCTACCTCGCCCGGTTCCGGCACCGGTTGGAAACCCGGATCCACCACCACCACCGTGGGCAGCACGCGAAAGCCGGTGATGGTCAGCAGCGGATCGAGGTAGCCCAGCATGCGCGCCTGCGCGGCCTGCAGGCCCACCTCCTCGCGCGCCTCGCGCAGCGCCGCAGCGGCCGGGCTGGGATCGTCGGGTTCGATGCGGCCGCCGGGGAAGCTGACCTGTCCGCCGTGGTGGCGCAGGCCGTCGGTGCGGCGGGTCAACAGCACACCGGCGCCAGCGGCGCGCGGGATCACCCCCACCAGCACCGCTGCCGGATGTGGCGCCAGCGGCTGGACCAGGCCGGCCAGATCGGCCAGGTTCCACGGCGCCGCCACGGGGGGCGCATCCAGCGGATGCAGCGCGCCGCGCAGCCATTCGGCAAGCGCCGCGGCGTCCATCAGGCGTCCTCCGCCGCCGGGCGCGCCGGCAGGACCACGTCCATCAGGTGCAGGCGGGCGGCATCGTCCAGCGTCGTCCACGCCGCGATTTCGTCGCCGGTGCGGCGACAGCCGCGGCACAGTCCGCCCTCATCCAGCGTGCAGACGCCGGTGCAGGGACTGAGCACGGCGCGGAACAGATCACTCATGGCGCACATGGTAGCGCCGCAAACGCGATGCGCCGGCACATGGCCGGCGCATCGGGACTTGCCGCGGTACCGCGCCAGCGCGCGGCGAACCGGATTACTTGACCGCGCCCAGCTCGATCTGCATGGCCACGGCCTGCTGCGCGAACTGCTGGTTCTGGTTGCCGCCCAGGCCCTTGCCCGGCGGGATGACCACTTCCCAGACCG
>JANJSW010000163.1 GCA_024711415.1 Thermomonas sp.
CACGTTGGCATAGGCCTCGATCAGCGAATCGGAGAACTCCAGCGGATGCGAGGTGGTGAAGCGGATGCGGCCGATGCCGTCGATCTGCGCGATCGCGTGGATCAGCACGGCGAGGTCGGCGATGCCGCCGTCGAAGGTGGGACCCCGGTACGCGTTGACGTTCTGGCCGAGCAGGTTCACCTCGCGCACGCCCTGCGCGGCGAGCTTGGCCACTTCCACCAGCACGTCGTCGAATGGACGGCTGATCTCCTCGCCGCGGGTGTAGGGCACCACGCAATAGCTGCAGTACTTCGAGCAGCCTTCCATGATCGAGACGAAGGCGGTGGGGCCTTCCGCGCGCGGCTCGGGCAGGCGGTCGAACTTCTCGATCTCGGGGAAGCTGATGTCCACCTGCGGTTTGTCCTGCTCGCGGCGAGCGCGCAGGAGCTCCGGGAGGCGATGCAGGGTCTGCGGGCCGAAGACCAGATCCACGTACGGGGCACGATCAAGGATGGCCGCGCCCTCCTGCGAGGCCACGCAACCGCCGACACCGATGATGACCGGGCGCTCGCCCTGCTTCAGGCCCTTCCATCGGCCCAGCTGGCTGAACACCTTTTCCTGCGCTTTTTCGCGGATCGAGCAGGTATTGATCAGGATCACGTCAGCTTCTTCGGCGTTCGTGGTCAGTTCCATGCCTTCTTCGGCATGCAGCACGTCAGCCATGCGGGCCGAGTCGTACTCGTTCATCTGGCAGCCGTGGGTCTGGATATAGAGCTTTTTGGCCGATGCAGCGGCACCGGCAGGCTTTTTCGCGCCCGGGCGGGCGGCAGGCGGGGAGGGCAGCGGGTGCAGGTCGGTCATGGCAGGTGTCCGGGGCGCGGCGGGTAGTCCGGGCCGGTGAGGGGAGGGCAATTCTACTGGCAGCTCACGTTGCCTGAACGAGAGCCATTTAAAATCATGGACTTGCCAATGTCCGCCGATGCGTGGAGACTTGCCGCCCATGAGGGGAAGGCTTGTTTCTCTGCTGTTGGGCGCGCTGCTCGCGCTGCCTCTGCCGGCGCTTGCCGGCGGGATCTACAAGTGCGCCGGCAGCGACGGCGTCGACAGCTACGTCAGCAAACGCCTGCCCGGCGCCCGGTGCAAGCTGGTAGGCAGCTACCGCGCGGGCCGTGCGCCGAAGCCACGGGCCTTGCCGCAACCGGTGATTGCCCGGTCCGACGTGGCCCAACCGGTGATCGCGGAGGCAGCTGCCGCCGCGCCGGTCACGGTTGCGAAGAGGACATCGATCAGCGCGCCTGCCGCGCCCCGCGTGGTGCGCGGGCAGGTGTATTCCTTCGTGGATGCGGAGGGGGTGCGCAACTACACCAGCGTGCGGCCGGCAGGCCTGCCGGCGGCGTCGGTACGCACCATCCGCTACAGCTACATCGAAAAGTGCTACGCCTGCGGTGCGCTGCCGGGGTTGAACTTCCGCACCCTGCGGCTCAATACCATCGCCTACCAGGACGAAATCCGCGCCGCCGCGCGCGAACACGGGGTGGACGAAGCCGTGGTGCGCGCCATCATCCATGCCGAGTCCGCATTCAACCCCAGGGCGCTGTCGCGGGTCGGGGCACAAGGGCTGATGCAGCTGATGCCGGCCACCGCAAGCCGTTTCGGGGTGTCCAACGCGTTCGACGCCGCGCAGAACATCCGCGGCGGGGTGCGCTATCTGGCCTGGCTGCTCAAGCGCTTCAACGGCAACCTGACCCTGGCCGCGGCGGGCTACAACGCCGGCGAGGGGGCGGTGGACAAGTACGGCGGCGTGCCGCCGTACCGCGAGACCCAGCGCTACGTCCAGCGGGTGGGGCTGCTGGCCGAGCGTTACCGCGGCGTGCTCAATCCGGTGGCGTCTCCGTTGCACGGCGGATTGTCGGCTCGTTAAGCGTTCCGTTACACTTCCCTGTCTTTTGCGTCCGGCCAGCGTTCGCGCCGACCAGTCGCAGCGTGTTTTCGTGCAATTTTCTTTCGGAGTGCGGGATGGCCAACGAAGAGGTCAACACCGGTCGACGCCGGTTCCTCACCGCGACGACCGCGGTGGTGGGAGCGGTGGGCGCCGGCTTTGCGGCGGTGCCGTTCATCAAGTCGTGGAGTCCCAGCGCGCGTGCGCGTTTCGCGGGTGCGCCCGTGTCCCAGGACATCGGCGCGCTCGAGGAAGGCCAGCAGCTGGTCATCAACTGGCGCGGACAGCCGATCTTCATCGCGCGCCGCTCCAAGGCGATGCTGGACATCCTGCCGCAGATGGATGCGCTGGTGGCCGACCCGAAGTCGGACAACGCCGACCAGCAGCCGGAGTACGCCAAGAACGTGTGGCGTTCGATCAAGCCGGAAATCCTGGTGCTCGTGGGCGTCTGCACCCATCTGGGCTGCGCCCCCGAGCTGCATGCCGAGGTCAAGCCGCAGCCGTTCGACCCGGACTGGAAGGGCGGCTATTTCTGCCCCTGCCACAAGTCGCGCTACGACCTCGCCGGTCGCGTGTACAAGGCGCAGCCGGCCCCGACCAATCTGCCGGTGCCGCCTTACCACTTCGAGAACGACAGCACCCTGGTCATCGGTGTTGATCCGAAGGGAGCCGCTTAAGCCATGACGAACAAGATCGTGCAGGCCACCTGCAACGCCGCCAACGGCGTGATGGACTGGGTCAACGAGCGCGCGCCCGGCATGATGCCGGTGTACCGCAAGCACATGTCGGAGTACTACGCTCCGAAGAACTTCAACATCTGGTACATCTTCGGCGTGCTGTCGATGGTGGTCCTGGTCAACCAGATCGTGACCGGCATCTTCCTGACGATGCATTTCAAGCCGAGCGCGGCGGAAGCCTTCAGCTCGGTCGAATACATCATGCGCGACGTGGAGTGGGGCTGGCTGATCCGCTACATGCACAGCACCGGCGCATCGCTGTTCTTCATCGTCATCTACCTGCACATGTTCCGCGGGCTGATGTACGGCAGCTACCGCAAGCCGCGCGAGCTGGTCTGGCTGCTGGGCATGGTGATCTACCTGGTGTTGATGGCCGAAGCCTTCATGGGATACGTGCTGCCGTGGGGCCAGATGTCCTACTGGGGCGCCAAGGTGATAATCTCGCTGTTC
>JANJSW010000278.1 GCA_024711415.1 Thermomonas sp.
ACCACCGTCGACAGCTTCAGCGTCCCGACCTTGGCCTTGAGTCCGGCCGCCACCAACGCTTGGTCGATCGTCGGCGGCAGCTCGCTGACCAGGCCGGTCTTGCTCTTGCGCTGGATATGGTCGACGAGGAACTGGATCACAACGGCTTCGCTCGCCGGCAGGGCTAGTTCGACGCCGAAACGTGCTTGGTGCCAGCCAGCCCAGTAACGAAGGGCGGTCGCGTAGCTGCGGGTGGTGTTGGCGGCCGCGGCTTCGGCGAGCAGCTCACGCACCGCGTCGGCGGCCTGCTGGGCTAGCTGTTCTGGCAGAACCATCTGGGTGGTGGTCGCTGTTACGCCCGGCAATGTGCTATTTCGTTTCATACTATGTAATGTACGCTATGTAATGGGGTGTTTAGTAACGATAATCATCACTTATCGCGACTACGTAATCAACAGAGCAGGGCGCCAGCGTAGGAGGCAATTTCATGGCTCGAGGCATCACCGAATCCGACGTCCATACTGCAGCCGACGAGATCGTTGGCGCGGGAGAGCGACCAACCGTCGAGCGCATTCGCACGCACTTGGGCACCGGGTCGCCGAACACTGTCACGCGATGGTTGGAGACCTGGTGGCGTGCCCTTGGTGCTCGCCTGGACGCTCATCAGCGCAGCCTTTCGGTGCCCGAGGCCCCTGAGACGATCACTAAACTGGCGGGGGAGTGGTGGGCACTGGCTCTCAAACATGCCCGGTCTGAGGCCGAGAACGGATTCGCCGACAAACAAGTCGCCCTTCTGACCGCGCAGGAGGCACTGGGGCGGGAGCGCGAAGGATTCGCCGCCGAAGCGATGGCATTGCGGGAAGCGGTAGCAGAAGCCTCCCAATCCGAACGACTCGCGACAGCCCGTACGGCCGAATTGCAGCGCCTGGTCAGCCAGCTTGAAGGAGAGATAAAAGAACTGGTGCGTCAGCGGGATGCCGCGCTCAGAAGAGCGTCGGACGCCGAAGCTTCCCGCCAAACAGTAGAGAATCGGTTACAAGCCCTAGCAGACGAGGCGCGGGTGGAGCGTGAAGGTGTGGCGCAGCATGTTCGTGCGATAGAGGACCGTGCTCACCGCGAAGTTGATCTCGCTCGCCAAGAAGCTAAAGATCTGCGGGCGCAGCTGGCAGCCGCCAGTCGTGTGCATGCTGCTGCTGAGCGGGCATCTTCTCAGAGCGCAGAGCGGGCTAAGCTGCAGGCCGCTGAGGCAAGTCGGGATGCATGCGCCCAGCGGGCACGTGCGGAAGCGCTTGAAGAGCAACTCGCGAAACTCAAGGATTTGCCGGCAGCGTTGGAAGCGGCTTGGCGACAAGGATCTCCCACTGCGAAAGCCCGTAAATTTGCGAAGAAGCAAGAGTCGGCCGGGCCTTAGAGCTCGGACGCGTTACACAGAGGGGCGGCTCCATCTCGATGCACACCCTCATCAGAGAAGACTAAGAGCTTGTAGAGTCGGATCAGATGTTCCATCGCGCTAGCTGGAGGTGTCCCGTGGCGGCAAGCGAACTGTGGTCAGCGTCAGGCAATGCATGCGAGAAGATCCGTTGTGTTTTTCGCCCCGTTGATCGCGGTTTGGCGTTTGGTCGCTCCGGAAATGGCGTCATGGCCAAGACGGACAAGCTATTCGTCTTAGGGATAAGTGGGCACCCAACCCTACGGAAGTCGCACGTGTGTATACGCCTTTGTGCGTGGGGAGATTCGATGTACACCTATGACTGCACCAGATGTACACGTTAAGTGCGTACGCGGGGCATTCATTAGTGCGGTGCCCACTTGATCGATCATCTGGCAGAGGCCTTCGCCACGCCGTCATGGCGCCAATGAGTGCCTTCCTTAACTTCGCATAATGCATATTATGTAAAAGTCGAAGCGGGCGTGCATCGGTTATGGCCCGTTTCGCGTATGTAGCCAGTCCTCGTTGAAACAGGCTCGATGTCCCATGTCCACGGCTCTGGTGCTGTTCCGCCAAGACCTCCGCCTGAGCGACAACGCGGCGCTGACGGCCGCCTGCCTTGCCCATGAGCGCGTGCTGCCGGTCTACATCCACGCGCCCTCGGAACATTCGCAATGGCAGCCGGGTGCCGCCAGTCGCTGGTGGCTGCATCATTCGTTGCAAGCCCTACGCAGCCAGTTGGGAGCCCAAGGCGGTGACCTGCATCTGATTGCTGGCGCCCCCCTGGGCTGCCTGCGCGACCTGATCCGCGCCAGCGGCGCCACCGAAATCCATTGGAATCGCCGCTGCGAACCCGCGGCGATTGCCGGTGACACCGTCCTGAAGGCGGCGCTGCGCGAAGACGGCATCGCCGTGCACAGCCACGCCGGCGGCCTCTGGAGCGAACCGTGGACGTTGGCCACCGATGCCGGCCAACCGTATCGCGTGTTCACCCCGTACTGGCGCAAGCTGCGCGCGCGTTTGCCGGATCCGGCGCCGCTGCCGGCGGCCCGGGCGCGCGAATGGCTGCAGCTGCCGGGCAGCCTGCCGACGGCCGCACTGGGCCTGTTGCCGGCGATCCGCTGGGACGCCGGGCTGGACGCCAGCTGGACGCCGGGCGAAGCCGGCGCACGGGAGCTGCTCGAGATCTTCGCCGACGATGCCGTGTCGGATTATGCGAAAGGCCGCGACCTGCCGGCGCGCCATGGCACCTCGAGGCTGTCGCCGCACCTGCATTTCGGCGAAATCACCCCGGCCCAGATCCAGCGCACCCTGCAGGATCGCGCCGCGCGCAGCGGCAGTCGCCAACGCCCCGACCTCGAACCCTATCTGCGCGAACTCGGCTGGCGCGAATTCGCCCATCACCTGCTCTACCACTTCCCCCACACGCCGGAGGCCAACTTCAATCCGCGCTTCGATGCGTTCCGCTGGGCGGAACCCGACGCGCTGATGCTGGAGCGCTGGCAACGCGGCCGCACCGGCATCCCGCTGGTCGATGCCGGCATGCGCGAGCTCTGGCACACCGGCTGGATGCACAACCGCGTGCGCATGGTGGTGGCCAGCTTCCTGACCAAGAACCTGCGCCAGCACTGGCGGCACGGCGCAAGCTGGTTCTGGGACACGCTGGTGGATGCCGACCTGGCCAACAACACCCTCGGCTGGCAGTGGGTGGCCGGCTGCGGAGCCGATGCGGCGCCCTACTTCCGGGTGTTCAACCCGTACCTGCAGGCGGCGAAGTTCGACCCCGATGCCGCCTACGTGAAGCGCTGGCTGCCGGAGCTGGCGTCGCTGCCGGCGAAGGCGCTGCATGAGGCTTGGCGCCACCCGGCCGCGCTTGCGGCGACGGGCTACCCTGCCCCGATGGTCGACCTTGGCGCCTCGCGCGATGCCGCGCTGGCGGCATGGAGCGCGATGCCCGCCTGATCAGGCGGGGTTGGCGGCCTCCACCCGGTTGCGACCACCGCTCTTGGCGCGGTACATCGCCTCGTCCGCCCGTTGCAGCAGCGCGGCAGCGGTTTCCCCGGCTGCCAGCTGCGCAACCCCCAGCGACACCGTGACCGGGCCCGCCGTCGGAATCGCGACGCCCGCCACGCCGGCACGCAAGCGCCCGGCCAGTTCCAGCGCCTGCGCGATCCCGCATCCGGGCACCAGGACGAGGAACTCCTCGCCGCCCCAGCGGATCGCCAGGTCATCGCCGCGGATGCCCGCCTGCAGGATCCCGCCGACCGCGACCAACGCATCGTCGCCCGCCTGGTGTCCCCGCGAATCGTTGATGCGCTTGAAGTGATCCAGGTCCGCCAGGATCACGCTGAAAGGCTTGCCGGCGGCCTGCGCGTCGGCGACCAGCGCCTCCAGCATCCGGGTGCCGGCGAGCCGGTTGTACAGGCCGGTGAGGGAGTCGCGGCTGGCGATTTCAAGCAGGTGGCGCTCGCGCTCCACCCGTTCGCTGACGTCCTTGCCGGTGCTGATGTAGTGGGTGATGCGCCCGGCATCATCGAATACCGGCGAGATGCTCTGCTCGACATAGAACGGGCTGCCGTCCTTGCGCCGGTAGGTGAAGGTGGCGCGGAATGCCTTGCCTTCGCGCAGGGAGGTCCGCAGGTTGCGGTAGAACATCGGGTCGCCATGGGAGGGATACAGCATCCTTGCGGACTGGCCCAGGATCTCGTCGGCGGCATAGCCGGTCAGGCGCCGGAATGCTTCGTTGACGAACACCACGCGGGTATCGCGGTCGGTGATCAGGATCGGGTCCAGCGATGCATGCAGGGCCTGCAGCAACAGCCGGCGCTCCTGCTCGCCGGCGATGCGCGCGGTGATGTCGTTCTGCACCGAGACGAAGTGCCGGACCGTGCCGTCCGCGTCGCGGACCGGGGCGATCGACCATTCCACCGTGTAGGCGCGCCCATCGGCCGCGTAATTGACCGTGCTGGCCGAGAACGGCAGGCCCTGGTGGAGGTGCTTGCGCAGTTCGGCCAGCATCTTCCGGTCGGTACGCGGGCCCTGCAGGATGCGCGGTGATTTGCCGACCAGCTCCTCCAGCCGATAGCCGCTCATCCGGCAGAACGCGGGGTTGGCATGCACGATGAACGGCCCACCTCCCGCAAGGTCGGCATCGGTGATGAGCACGGCGTTGGTGGCCTGCATGAAGGCCTGGCCGAACACGTTCGCCGGCTCGTATCCGCTCGCCGCGGCGCCTGTCATTCCGGCCATGGGATATCGCCGCCCGGCGTGACCGCCTCGAACTGCGGGCGGCCGAACCAGTAGCCCTGCATCAGCTCGATGCCGAGGTCGCGCAGGCAGCGCATCTCATCATCGGTTTCGATGCCCTCGGCGATCACCCGGATGCCCATTTCCCGGCACATCGTGGACACCCCCGCGACGATCGCGCGGCGCGGCTTGTTGGCATCGATACCGCGCACCAGCGCCATGTCCAGCTTGACGATGTCGGGCTGGAAGTCGGCCAGCAGGTTGAGCCCGGCGAAGCCGGCGCCGAAGTCGTCGATCGCGGTGAGGAAGCCGATGCGCTGGTATTCGCGCAGCACCTCCGACAACCACTTGCCGTCGTTGACCTGCTCGCCCTCCACCGTCTCGAAGATGATCCGGTCGATCGGGAAGCCGTGGGTGCGCGCCGCCACCAGAGTGGAACGGATGCACAGCTCCGGGCGGTAGATGGCATTGGGCAGGAAATTGATCGACAGCAGGGACTGCATGCCCAGCCGCGAGGCGATCTCGATCGCCTTGCCGCGGCAGGCCTGGTCGAACTGGTAGCGGTTGCCATCGGTGATCCGCGACAGCACCGAGGGTGCAGGCTCGCCGGCCGGCCCGCGCACCAGCGCCTCGTGGGCGAACACTTCGCGTGTCGCCACGTTGACGATCGGCTGGAACGCGTAGCTGAAGTCGAAGTCCAGGGGCGCCGCATCTCGGCACAGTCCGCAACCCTCGCGTAGTTCCTTTGCCTGCATGCGGCTTGCTCCGGTCGGGATGGTGGTTCCCAAGCATACGCGATGGTGTACGCGGCCCTGCGCGGCGCGCACGCACACAATCAGCCCGATGCGGGTGCGGCGCGGGCGATGCCGGCGTTCTCGATCACCGCAGGTCGCCTGCGGTCGTCCACGACCAGCCGCAGCATGCACTCGCCGATGGCCCGCGTGCTGGTGAACACGCCCGGCAGGCAGCGCCCGGCCACGGCCAGTACCGGAGCACCCAGCGCATACAGCCAGCGACGCAGCCGATGCGGCGAGGCGATTCCACGCAGCGGCCGCACCACCCCGGGGCGGAGGCTGGTGTGGACAAGGCCCGAATGCGCCAGCGCCATTTCCGCTTCGCCCTTGACCCGTAGCGGCATGAGCCGGCTGGCGGGATCCGCGCCCATACCGGATACGTAGGCGACGAAGCCCCCCGGGTTGGCGGCGGCGTAGGCATCCACCACCCGCACCAGCGTGGCCACGGTGGCCTCGCTGTAAGCGGCTTCGGTCATTCCCAGCGGCAGCGGCCCCGCGCAGTACAGGCAGGCGTCAAGGCCGGAAAGATCCAGCGCCGCCAGCGCGGCAGTAGAAAACCCGGGCGCGCGCAGCACCCGCAGCTTCGGGTGCGCGGTGGGGATTGGCCCTCGCACCAGCGCGGCGACGCCCGCGATGTCCGGCGAGCGCAGCAGCACTTCCAGCACGCCCTGCCCCACCAGACCGGTCGCACCGACCAGCAGCACCTGTTTGCCCATCGCCCGGCTCCTCAGCTGCGCCCCCGGCAACGCCGGGAACAGTAACGCACCTCGTCCCAGTCGCGCGCCCATCTGCGGCGCCACTGGAACGGCCGACCGCAGGCCACGCAGGTCTTCTGCGGCAACTCGCTCTTCCTGCGCATGCGCGGCACGGCGGCGGTCCTATTTGCCGGCCACCACGCCACGGCCACCATCGACCCCGAGCACCTGGCCGGTGATCCAGTCGGCCTGCGAAGACAGCAGGAACGCCGCCGTGGCGGCCGCATCCTCCGGCGTGCCCAGCCGGCCCATCGGATGTGCCTCCGCGATTGCTTCGCGCAGGCGCGGGCTGCCGATGATCCGCTGCGCCAGCGGGGTGTCCGTGAGCGATGGCGCGATGGCATTGATGCGCACCGCGGGCGCCAATTCGGCAGCCAGCGCACGCACCAGCCCTTCGACCGCGGCCTTGGCCATGCCGATGGAGGCATGCATCGGGAACCCGCGCCCCGCCGCGACCGAGGAGAACAGCACCACCGAGGCGCGCGCGGGCGCCGCGCGCAGTGCCGGCAGCGCGGCCTGCACCGCCAGCGCCGCAGCGGATGCATTCAGGCGGAAGTCGCGATCGAAATCCGCGGCGCTCATGCGTTCGAACGGCTTCAGGTTGATGCTGCCGATGGCATACGCCAGGCCGCACAGCGTCGGCCCGGCGTCTTCCGCCACCTGGGCGAATGCGTCGGGCTGCAGCACGTCGGCCGCGCTCCAGCTGGCGCCCAGCTCGCTGGCCAGGACCTGCAGGCGCCCTGCATCGCGGGCGACCAGGTGGAGCGCCCGGCCCTCGCCGGCCAGCCGGCGGCACAGCGCGCTGCCGACGCCGCCGGTGGCTCCGTACACCAGGTATCTCTCCACCATCGGCTTCACCGGTCCCGCGCTCCGTAATGCGGACCGATACGGGCGCCGCCTGCGATCGGATGCACGCCGTGCAGGACGCCCTCCTGCATCCGGACGGTGCAGGCCTGCGTACAGGCGGCATCCCCTTCGATGTCGATCCTCCCATGCGCAGCCTCGCCACCTCCGCCCTGCCCCTGCTGCTGGCCACCCTGCTGAGCGGTTGCGCCGAAGCCGGCACGCCCATCCAGACCGTGCACAACGTGGACCTGCCGCGCTTCATGGGGCGCTGGTACGTGATCGGCATCATCCCGACCCGCTTCGAGCGCGGCAGCCACAACCCGGTGGAAACCTACCGGCTCGATCGCAAGGGCAATGTCTGCACCTGGTACCGCTATCGGCCGGACCGCTTCGACGCCCCCGTGAAGCTGCTGAAATCCACTGGCCTGGTGGTGCCGGGCACCGGCAATGCCGAGTGGAAGGTGCGCTTCTTCGGGCTGTTCAAGGCGCAGTACAAGGTTGGCTGGCTGGCGCCGGACTACAGCCAGGTGCTGATCGTGCGCGATGCCCGCGACTACCTCTGGTACATGGCACGCACGCCCACCGTGGCGGAAAGCGATTACCAGGCGATGCTGGCGCGGGCCGGCACGCTGGGCTACGACGTGGACCGCATCGAGCGCGTGCCGCAGCGCTGGCCCGAGACCGACGCCGGCCGCGACACCTTCGACGGGGAATGCGAATGAGGTTCCTGGTCCTGATCCTCGCGCTGGCGATGCCGCTGGTCGGCTGGCTGTCCAACAGTGGACTGCTGGGGCCGACCAACGGCGAGATCTCCGACCGCTACCCCACCCTGATCGTGGCGGCCGGCTACGCCTTCGCCATCTGGGGGCCGATTTTCCTGCTCGACGTGGTGTTCGGCATCGCCCAGGCCCGCGTGCGCGAGCCGGGTACCCGCCTGTTGCGCATCCGCGTGCTCACCGCGGTGGGCTTCGCGCTGACCTCGCTGTGGATGGTGGTGTTCACCCTGCAATGGTTCTGGCTGGCGCTGGCGATCATCTGGGGCAGCCTGTGGTGCCTGCTGGGCGCGGCGTGGCTGGCCTCGCAGACCCGGCGTCACCGCCGTGGTCCGTGGTGGCAATGGCTGCCGCTGTCGCTGCACGCGGGCTGGGTCTCACTGGCGGTGTTCCTCAACGTGGCGCAGGTCGTGGTCGCGTTCCGGTTGCTGTCCGTCGAGCAGATGCTGCCATGGACGCTGGTCCTGTTCGCGCTGGCCGGCGTGCTGTTGCTGACCGTGGTGGTGAAGCTGCGCGGCAACCCGTGGTACGCGCTGGCGGCCGTATGGGGCCTGCTGGGCGTGCATGCCAAGCAGCAGGCGTCCGCGCTGGCGGGCGCCGACACGGCGGCCAGCGTGGCGATGGCGATGGCGGCGCTGGTGGCGCTGACAGCGCTCGCCGCGGCAACGCTCGGCTGGCGGGAGGCTCGCCTGCGGCGCGCCGGATGACCCCGCTGCGGGCGTTTGCCGAGCAGGGGCGGCCTGCTGCCGCGCATCCAACACTTGCGCATCCGCGTAAACGGCAATGAAACCGTGCTGCAGCAGCATGCACGCAGTGCGCTCACTCCTCCCCACGTTTAGAGGTCACCCATGTCGCAGCCCCAGCGTGACCCCACACCCATCCAGCGCCTGTCGGTGTTGCCCGCATCGCAGCGCGTCCGCGAACGCCTGCGCAGCGCCGGCACCCGCTTCCACGCCAACGACAACATTGCCGACTACCTGGAGGACGGCGAGCTGGAGGCGATCGAAGGCGAGGTCGCCGCCAAGGCGCAGGAGATGCTGCGGGCGCTGGTCATCGACGTCGACAACGACCACAACACCCGCGACACCGGTCGCCGGCTGGCCAAGATGTTCGTTCGCGAACTGTTCGCCGGCCGCTACCAGCACGCGCCCGCGGTCACCGAGTTCCCCAACGCAGAGCGCCTGAACGAACTGATGATCGTCGGCCCGCTGCGCGTGCGCAGCGCCTGCTCGCACCACCTGTGCCCGATCATGGGTCGGGTCTGGGTGGGCGTGCTGCCCGACGCCGACTCCAACCTGATCGGCCTGTCCAAGTACGCCCGCCTGATCGACTGGATCATGAGCCGCCCGCAGATCCAGGAAGAAGCCGTGAGCCAGATCGCCGACCTGCTGGAGCAGCGGCTGAAGCCGGACGGCATCGCCGTGGTCATGGAAGCCGACCACTACTGCATGCATTGGCGCGGGGTGAAGGACGACGAGTCGAAGATGATCAACAGCGTGATGCGCGGCCGCTTCCTGGCCGACCCGTCGCTGCGCAAGGAGTTCCTGTCGCTGCGCCACCGCGGCTGACCGGGGCCAACTTCACCAACACGAACGGCCCGCATTGTGAGATGCGGGCCGTTTCCTTTTGGGACAGGAGAGGCGTTCGGCGGTGGGCCCGGGTTACAGGCCCACCATCGGCTGCAGCTTGCGCGCCAGCCAGCCGCGGAACTGCAGCGGGCCGTCCAGCGCCGCCACGCAGATGCAGGGTACGCCCGGCGAGGTCACCGGCTGGTGCTCGATGTCGCTGTCCAGGTCGGCCATGTCGCCGGGGCCGAAATGGCCCAGTTCGTCGTCGTAGGCACCCTTGAGGATCTGGGTCAGCTCGCTGCCGCCATGGCTGTGCACCGGCATGCTCTTGCCCGGCGCGATCCTGAGCAGGACCAGGGTGTCGCCGCTGCTGCGCGGCGCCCGGATCATGTGCACGCCCGGTGCCATCCAGCGCCAGCGCAGCGCCTTCCAGCTCTTGCCGAAATACGGCTGCAGCGGGCGCGGCAGCGCGTCCAGCGAACGCGGGGCATCGGTGGTTTCGGACAGGCCATTTGCCGCCGCGGACAGCGGCTGACTCAGGCGCGCCAGCATGTCCTCGCGCAGGCGTGCGGCCTGCTGCGGCTCCGGCGCCGCGGGTTGCTGCTGCGACAGCAGCACGCCGCCGACCCGCTCGGCCGCTGCCAGCTGCTGGCGGCAGTAGGCGCATCCTTCCAGGTGGGTGTCGGCAACCGCCGCCATTTCCGGCGACAGCGCGCCAGCGGCATGGCTGACCAGGGTGGCGGGGTCGAGGTGATGGCGCGGGGTCATGTGGCCTCCTGCACGCCCGACTGCAGACGCAGGAAGGCACGGCGGATGGAGGATTTGACCGTGCCCAACGGCATCCCGAGTTCATCGGCGATCTGCTGGTGGGACTTGGCTTCGAAATAGGACATGCGGATCAGGCGGGCTTGGGTCGCGGACAGGCGCTCGATGCGTTCATTGAGGTCGGCGTGGGCGGCAAAGCTCTCCGCGGAGGAGAACGCGGGATTGTCGGTTTCCGCCTCGAACTCCAGTGGCTCCATGTCCACGGCGATCCACTGGTTCTCCCGGCGCAGCCGGTCGATGTGCAGGTTGCGGGCGATCCGGAACAGCCAGGTGGCCAGCGAACTGCGGGCCGCGTCGTAGCTGTCGGCGCGCTGCCACAGCCGCAGCAGTGCTTCCTGCGCCAGTTCCTCGGCGACTGCTTCGCGCGCGCCCAGGCCGCGCAGGTACAGCCGCACCCGCGGGGCGAAGTGGTCGTAGATCCGCATGAAGCAGGTCTGGTCGCGGCGGCGGGCGACCGCCTGCATCTGCCCGGTCCAGTAGCCCGGGTCCCCGGGGCTTGCTTCGGCGATGGACATGGATCTGGCCGCCTCGAAGGGCGACAGGTTCCTGCGGTTGGGGTCGGAACGCATGGTAGGGCAAACACGGCCAGCTGGGACGGACACCACTCTCTACGGCCGCCGCTGCGGATTGGAGGCAGCAAACCCGGCAGGCGCGGCTGCATCCAATCCGTGTGCCGTCGCGTAATGGCTGTCATCCGAAACGGAAGCCCGCGATGCCCCAGGACCCGGCACTCCTCCCCTCCCCAGCCGACAGCGCGCCCGCGCGCACGGCCCGGCGCAGCCTGCTGCAATGGTTCGACAGCGCCGCCGTGCCGGC
>JANJSW010000197.1 GCA_024711415.1 Thermomonas sp.
CGCAATGAGCGCGCGCCGCGTGCTGGTGCTGGCGCGCGCCGGCGCCGCGCGCGACCGCACCGAGGCCGCGCTGCGGCAGGCCGGTGCGGCGCTGGCGGGGGTGCTGGACCCGGCAAGCGCGGAGGAGGCGCAGGTTCGCGCGGCCGCGCCGGATGCGGTGCTGGTGGTGCTGGATCCGGTGGCAGAGGCGGCGCTGGAGAAGTTCGACGCGGCGCTGGCCGACCCGTCGCTGTTGGTGCTGTTCGACGACGCCGAGGTGGCGGCGCGGCGGGACGGCTGGGAAGCGGCCCGCTGGGCGCGCCATCTGGCGGCCAAGCTGCAGGGCCACCGCAACGTGCTGCCGGCGCCACCGGCGGGCCACCCGCCGCAGCGTGATTTCGAACAGGAGATGCAGGACCTGAGCATGGAGATGGCGGCGATGCAGCCGCTGCCGCCAGCGGTGCAGGGTTCGACGCTGGCCCAGCCGGACGGCGCGGTGGTGGTGGCGGCCGGCATCGGCGGGCCCGATGCGGTGCGCCAGCTGCTGGGAGAGTTGCCCGCGGAGTTCCCGCGCGCGCTGCTGCTGCGGCAGCGCATCGAGGGCGGCCAGTACGACCGCCTGGTCCGGCAGATGCAGCGCGCCGCGCAGATGCCGGTGGTGCTTGCCTGTGCCGGCGAACCATTGCGCCGCGGCCACGTATACGTGATGCCGGACGGCATCGACGTGGGCGAGGCGCCGGCCGGCCCGCATTTCCTGGAGGCGGCCGGCGAGCCGTGCTTCGCCAAACTGCGTCCGGCCGACAGCGCCATGCTGCTGCTCAGCGGAGCGCCGCCGGCGCTGGTCGACGTCGCCCTGGCGATGCGCATGGCCGGTGGACTGGCGCTGGGCCAGTCGGCCGAAAACTGTTTCGATCCCGCTGCCAGCCAGGCGCTGGCGGCACGCGGCGGCGAAGCCGCCAGCCTCGCCGGGATCTCCCGTCAATTGCTGCAACGCTGGCCTGCCTGAGGTTTCCATGTCCGACATCGCATACATCATCCGCGGCGTGCTGATCCAGGTGGCCGGCGCACGCCTGTTGCTGCCCAACGCGACCATCGCCGAGGTGCTGTCCTACGCCGCGCCGGAGCCGCTGGAGGACGCGCCGGACTGGTTGCTGGGCAGGATCCGCTGGCGCGGTTGGCAGCTGCCGCTGGTGTCGTTCGCGCGTTTCGCCGGCATCGCCGAGGAACAGGGCGGGTTGGGCAGCAAGGTGATCGTGCTGAAGGCGCTGGGCGGCAATCCGAAGCGGCCCTATTTCGCCCTGTTGACCCAGGGCTTCCCGCGACTGGTGACGGTGACCGAGGAGACGCTGGCGACGCAGGAGGAAGGCGAAGAGCTGCCCGTCGGCGTGCTGGCCCACGTCCGCCTGAACGAGAACGACGCGATGGTGCCGGACCTGGCCGCGCTGGAGCAGCGCCTGAACGCCGCGCTGGCGGCAGCCGCCTGAGAGACGGCGCCCGGCCGCAGCGGCGGCCGGGAAGTGTCAGCCCAGATCCCCGGCCATCGCCTGCAGCGCGGCAATCGCGGCGATGCCGGCGGTTTCCGTGCGCAGGATGCGCGGGCCCAGCCGCAGTCCCTCGAATCCCGCCGCCAGCAGCTGTTCGCGGTCGCGCGGTGACCAACCACCTTCGGGGCCGATGGCCAGCGTGCAGGCACGCAGTTCGCTGCCCTGCAGCGCCGACAGCGCCTGCTGCGCAAACGGATCGAGGATGAAGCCGCGGCCTTGGCGCAGCGCTGCCGCCTGCGCCAGCGGCTGCGGCGCGGCCACGTCCGGGACGCGGGCGCGACCGCTCTGTTCGCAGGCCGACACCACTACTTCGCGCCAGTGCGCCACGCGCTTGTCGGCGCGCTGCGCATCCAGTTTCACCTCGCTGCGTTCGCTGGACACCGGCAGGATGCGGGTGACCCCCAGCTCGGTCGCCTTCTGCAGGATCAGATCCATCTTCTCGCCGCGGGCGATGCCCTGCAGCAGGGTGATGGCGAGCGGCGATTCGTTGTCGACCGGACGACTGGCGACGATGTCCGCCAGCACCTCGCGCTTGCCGACCGAGGCGATGCGCGCGTCGCGGTCGAAGCCATCGCCGTTGAACAGCACGCAGGGATCTCCCGCCTGCAGGCGCAGCACCCGCACCAGGTGGGCAGCGGCGTCCTCGGGCAGGGCGATGGTGCTGCCGACGGGCAACGGCTGGGCGACGAAGCTGCGGGTCAGGCGCATGGGTTTGCCCTCGCGGATCGCGCCCGGCGGCGCGTGGGAATGCGGGTCGGATTCACGTCGATGCCTGCGCCAGCGCGGCGCGGGTGGCCGTCGCCAGCTGCTCCAGCTGCGCATCGTCGATGCAGTAGGGCGGCATCCAGTACAGCACGTCGCCCAGCGGGCGCAGCAGCACGCCGGCCTCGAGCGCCGCGCGGTACATGCGCAGGCCGCGACGGCCGGCAATCTCCACCGCGTGGCCGTCCTCGTCGTTGCCGGTTTCCGGATGCAGTTCGATCGCCACCACCATCCCGGTCTGGCGCACTTCCGCCACCGCCGGGTGCGCCCGGAACGGCGCGCTCAGTGCGGCCATCTTCGCCGCGGTGGCGCGGTTGCGCGCCAGCACGTCGTCGCCTTCGAGGATGTCCAGCGAGGCCAGCGCCGCCGCGCAAGCCAGCGGATTGCCGCTGTAACTGTGCGAATGCAGGAAGGCGCGCTCGCGCGAATCGTCGAGAAAACCGTCGTAAATGGCTTGCGTGGCCAGCACCGCGCACAGCGGCAGGAAGCCGCCGGTCAGTCCTTTCGACAGGCACAGCAGGTCGGGCTGGATGCCTGCCTGCTCGCAGGCGAACAGGCTGCCGGTGCGGCCGAAGCCGGTGGCGATCTCGTCGGCGATCAGGAACACGCCGTGCGCGTCGCAGAGTTCACGCGCACGCTGCAGGTAGCGCGGGTGATGCATGCGCATGCCGCCTGCACACTGCAGCAGCGGCTCCACGATCAGGGCGCAGACCTCGCCGGCGTGCGCGTCCAGCAGGTCGGCCAGGGCGTCGGCGGCACGCTCGGCGCAGGCGATGGCCTCGGCTTCGTCGCGTGCGCCGAAGGCATCGGGCGAGGGCGCGAACAGGGTTTCCAGCAGCAAGGGCGCGTACACCCGCCGGTACAGCGGGATGTCGCCCACCGACAGCGCGCCCAGCGTCTCGCCGTGGTAGCTGCCGGTCAGCGCCACGAATTTGGTGCGCCCTTCGACGCCGCGGTTGTGGAACCAGTGGAAGGCCATCTTCAGCGCCACTTCCACGCCCGCCGAGCCGTTGTCGGCGTAGAACACCTTGGCCAGCGGCGCGCGCCCGGCCTGGCCCGGGGCGACCGCCAGCAGGCGTTCGGCCAGTTCCACCGCCGGTGCGTGCGAGCAGCCGGCCAGGATCACCTGTTCCAGCGTGT
>JANJSW010000213.1 GCA_024711415.1 Thermomonas sp.
TACGTAGCCCCACACACCATCGCGCCCGATCAGGAAGCTCGCCGCTGCTTCTTCGCCTCGTCCGAACGCTGCTGCTGGATGCGCTCGAAATAATCCGCATCGATGCCGGTCACGTACTCGCCGTTGAAGCAGGAACTGTCGAACTTGCGGCCCGGAAACTTCGGTCCGGCCACAGCGGTTTCAAGGTCGGCCAGATCCTGGTAGATCAGCCAGTCGCAGCCCAGCAGCTGCTCGATTTCCTTTTCGCTGCGGCCGTGCGCCACCAGCTCCTCGCGCGACGGCATGTCGATGCCGTACACGTTGGGGTGACGGACCGGCGGTGCGGCGGAAGCCAGGTAGACCTTCTTGGCGCCGGCATCGCGCGCCATCTGCACGATCTGCTGGCTGGTGGTGCCGCGCACGATGGAATCATCCACCAGCAGCACCACCCGGTTGCGGAACTCCAGCGGGATCGGATTGAGCTTGCGCTTGACCGACTTCGCCCGCTCGCCCTGCCCCGGCATGATGAAGGTGCGGCCGACGTAACGGTTCTTGATGAAGCCCTCGCGGTACTTCACGCCCAGCGTGTTGGCGATCTCCAGCGCCGAATCGCGGCTGGTGTCGGGAATCGGGATGACCACGTCGATGTCGTGGTCCGGCCGCTCGCGCAGGATCTTCTCGCCCAGCGTCACGCCCATGCGCATGCGCGCCTTGTGCACCGAGATCTCCTCGATCATCGAGTCGGGGCGGGCGAAATACACGTATTCGAAGATGCAGGTGGCATGCGGCGCGGCGGGCGCGCATTCGCGTGCGAACAGCTCGCCATTATTGGTGATGATGATGCCCTCGCCCGGTGCAACGTCGCGCACGCGCTCGAAGCCCAGCACGTCCAGCGCCACCGACTCGGAGGCGACGATGAATTCATCGCCAGCCGCGCCGCTGCGCTTGCCCAGCACCAGCGGGCGGATCCCGTGCGGGTCGCGGAACGCCACCAGGCCCAGCCCCAGCACCGTGCAGACCACCGCGTAACCGCCCTTCACCCGCCGGTTCACGCCTTCCAGCGCGGCGAACACCGCGTCCGGCGTCAGCGCGCGCTGGGTGTCCAGCTCGTGCGCGAACACGTTGAGCAGCACTTCCGAATCGGAACCGGTATTGACGTTGCGGCGATCCTGCTCGAACACCTCGCGACGCAGCGCCTCGGTGTTGGTCAGGTTGCCGTTGTGCGCCAGCGCGATGCCGAACGGCGAATTGACATAGAACGGCTGCGCCTCGTCGCTGCCTTCGCTGCCCGCGGTGGGGTAGCGGCAGTGGGCGATGCCGACCTGGCCTTCCAGCAGCGCCATCGACCTGGCGTCGAACACGTCGCGCACCAGCCCGTTGCCCTTGTGCACGCGCAGGTGCGAGCCGTGCACGGTGGCGATGCCGGCCGCGTCCTGGCCGCGGTGCTGCAGCATGGTCAGCCCGTCATACAACAACCCGGCCACTTCGCTGTGGCCGACGATACCCACGATGCCGCACATGCTTGGGACTTCCTGTTGGAGTTGGATCAGGGGTGCGGACGGACCATGCCGTCCTTGCCCGCCGCCTTGAGCTTGGCCTTCAGCGCATCGGCTTCGGCGCGGGTCATCACCGGCCCCACCCGCACCCGGGTGAGGCTGCCGTTCGGGCCGGGCACGGAATCGGTGAACGCATTGAACCCGGCCTTGCGCAGCGCGTCGCGCTGGGCCAGCGCGTCCGGCGCCGAGGCGAACGCGCCGATCTGCACCACGAAACCGGTGCCTGCGGGATTGGCCGGCTTCGCCGGCAGCGGCTCGGGCTTGGCCACAGGCGCGGCGACCGGCTTGGCCGGCGCGGGCTTGACCGGTTCGGCCTTGGGCAGCGGCTTGGCTTCGATCTTCGGTTCCGCCGGTGCCGGCTTGGTCACCGCCGGTGCGGCGGACGCGGCAGGAGTTGCGGTGGCCGTGGCATCCAGCGCCACCACCTTGGCGTCCACGTCGCTGCGCACCTGGCCGGCGCGCAGGCGCGCGGATTCGGCGGTGGTGCGGTCGGCGAACGGCCCGATGCGCACGCGCTGGGCCTGGCGATCGCCCAGCGTCACCGCCTCGCGATAGCCCGGCAGGCCAGCCGCAGCCAGCGCCGCGATCACCTTGTCCGCATCGCCCGCGCTGGCATAGCTGCCGAAGCTCACCGCAAAGTCGCCGGCGGCGATCGCTGCCAATGGCGCTGCGTCTGTCGCGGGCGCCTCGGAGGCGGCGGGCCTCGCATCGGGCATGCCGCAAACGCTGCCCGCGGGTGCAGCCGCGGGCGCGACCAGCGGCAGGTCCTGGGTCACGGTGCCGTCAGGCGCCTTCGGCTCGGGCGGCACGCGCAGCGACACATCGGAGACGCCGCTGTCGGGCGCGGGCCCTTTGACCAGCAGCGGCAGGAAGATGACGGCCAGCGCGACCAGCACGGCGGCGCCGACCAGGCGCTGTTTCAGCGACGTATCCATCGGCATTCCGTGGGGCCAGGGCGCGGTGGGAGGACGGATTATACCGGCATGCCGGCGGCGGTCAGTCCGCGGCGTTCAGGTAGCGCAGCGCTTCCGAAGCGGCGTGGAACGACCCGAACGCGAGCACGCGACCATCCGGCGCAGCCTGTCCCAGCGCGGCCGCCAGCGCGCCCGCCACGTCGGCGTGATGCGCCCCCGCAGCAGCAGCCGTACCCACCAGCCGCTGCGCCAGCGCCCCCGCATCGCTGCCGCGCGGACCGGCGTCCAGCGAACCGGCCAGCAGCCAGCCGTCCACCGTGTCGGCCAGTGCCGTCACCACGCCGGCGGCGTCCTTGTCGGCCAGCGCCGCGTACACGGCCAGGGTGCGCCGCTTCGGCTGGGTACGCAGCCAGTCGGCCAGCGCGGCGGCAGCCTGCGGGTTGTGGCCCACGTCGACGATGATTTCCACGCCACCGCGCTCGAACCGCTGCAACCGCCCCGCCACCGCGGCATCGGCCACGCCGCGCGCCAGCGCTGCGTCCTCCAGCGGCAGGTCCAGCGCCCGCAGCGCGGCGATCGCGCAGGCGGCGTTGCGCAGCTGCACCGGCGCGCCCTGCGCCTGCATCGGCAGCGGCAGCACGATCTCGTAACCGACCTCGCGCCAGCGCCAGTGGCCGCCATCGACCGGCTCGGCGAAGAAGTCGTTGGCGATCCGCCAGGCCGGCGCGCCGATGGCATAGGCGTGGCGCAACACGCTGGCCGGCGGGTCGTCGTCGCCCAGCACCAGCGGCTTGAACGGACGCGCGATGCCGGCCTTCTCGAAGCCGATCGCCTCGATGTCGCCACCCAGCCAGTCCTGATGATCCAGACCCACCGTGGTAACGATGGCGGCGTCGGCATCGACGATGTTGACCGCGTCCAGCCGCCCGCCCAGCCCCACTTCCAGCACGACCAGGTCGAGCCCGGCGCGCGCGAACAGCCACAGCACGCACAACGTGCCGTATTCGAAATAGGTCAGTGGGATGTCACCGCGCGCAGCCTCCACCGCCTCGAAGCCTTCGATCAGTGCCTCAGCGCCGACGTCGTGGCCGTCGATGCGTACGCGCTCGTTGTAGCGCAGCAGGTGTGGCGACGTGTAGGCGCCGACGCGCAGCCCCTGCGCGCGCGCGATGGCCTCCACGAACGCCACCGTCGAACCCTTGCCGTTGGTGCCGGCCACGGTGACGACATGCGGGGCTGGCTTGCCCAAGCCCATCCGCGCGGCAACATCGCGCACGCGCTCCAGGCCCATGGCGATGGCATTCGGATGCTGGCGCTCGATGAAGGCGAGCCAGTCGGGAAGCGTGCGTGACATGGCGATATTGTAGGAGAGCGCCGAAGCGCCAGCCGCCCTGCGCTTACAGCGCGCGGTGCTTCGCCTCGCCGAAGAACGGGGTGTGGTGGGCGCAGTCGTTCAGGCGCACCACTTCCAGCGAATCCACGTCCGGGCCTTCGAGCAGGTTCAGCGTGGTCGGGGCCTGGCGGAAGCTCCACAGCTTGGTCAGCGGCAGGCCGAGGACGCGCGCCAGCAGCACGCGGTTGACCGCATCGTGGGCGACCACCAGCAGGGTGTCCTCGGCGCCCAACCCTTCACAGGCCCGCGCCAGCGCCGGCCAGGCGCGGTCCAGCACCATCTGCAGCGACTCGCCACCGGCGCCGGGCATCATCACCGTGTCCGGGGCCTCGCGCCAGGCGCGCAGGCGCTCGGGATCGCGCTCGGCGATTTCGCTGGCCAGCAGGCCTTCCCATTCGCCGTGGGCGATTTCCAGGAAGCCATCGTCGAAGCCCAGCCGCGATGCGCGCGCCACGCCCAGCGCCAGCTGCGCGGTACGGGTGGCGCGTGCCAGCGGCGAGGCCACGGCGCGGTCGATGCGCAGCGACATCAGCCGTTCGCCCAGCGCGGTGGCCTGGGCGATGCCGAGGTCGGACAGGGGGATGTCGACCTGGCCCTGGTAGCGGCCTTCGGCGTTCCACGGCGTTTCGCCGTGGCGGGCAAGCAGGATCTTCATGCGCGGCGGACTCACCGTTTGTGCAGCGCACAATCCTAGCAGGTTGCACGCGGTTTACATCGGCCGCGGTAGGCTTGGGTTTCCGCAGACAGGAGTCCGGGACATGCAGGCCAAAGGCGAGTTCGAAGTCACGCGCATCCCGCAGGAAGAGCTGGAGATCGGCGAAGGGGCGACCATCGGCCATTCGCGCTTCGACAAGCGTTTCCGCGGCCCGCTGGATGCCGTCAGCGTGGTGCACATGCTGGCGCTGATGTCGCCCGTGCAGGGCTCCGGCGCCTACGTGGCGATCGAGCGCATCGAGGGCACGCTGGACGGCCGCCGCGGCAGCTTCTTCGTCCAGCACAACGGCATCATGGATCGCGGCAAGCCTTCACTCGACATCACCGTGATCCCCGACTCCGGTACCGGCGCACTGGAAGGCCTGCACGGGCGCATCGGCATCGACATCACCGACGGCAAGCACTACTACACGTTCGATTACGACTTCCGCGACGCGTGAGATCCGCGCAAAGGAAAACGCCGGCGCGAGGCCGGCGTTTCCCGTTCCAACCGGAGGCGCTTACTTCTTCGGCGCCACGCCCAGTTCCTGCAGCAGCTGCGGCGACGGCATGACCTCCTGCATGATCCAGCGCATGTAGCGCTGGTCCACCGAGATCATGCGGGTCATCACCGGCTCGAACACCCAGTTGCTGGCAACGGCTTCCTGGATGCCGTCGAAGGCCAGGCCGACCAGCTTGCCCTGCGCATCCAGCACCGGCGAGCCGGAGTTGCCGCCGGTGATGTCGAGGTCGGACAGGAAGTTCACCGGCACCGTACCCAGGCGCTTGTCGGCCAGGCCGCCGTAACGCTTGGCGGCCACCGCGTCGAGCAGCGCCTTCGGGTTGTCGAAGGGATCCTTGCCGGTTTCCTTGGCCGCCACCTGCTCCAGCAGGGTGAACGGCTGCTGCACGCTGCCGTCCAGCTTGGTGTAGCCCTTGACGGTGCCGAAGGTGATCCGCAGCGACGAGTTGGCGTCCGGATAGACCGCCTCGCCCTTGCTCTTCTTGTAGTCGGCCATCGCCTGCAGGTACAGCGGGCGCGCCTGCAGCGCGGTGCCGTACACCGCCTTCGACTTCTTTTCCATTTCCATCAGCGTCGGCATCACCGCCACCGCGTACTGGATGGCCGGGTCGGTGCTGGCTTCGAACGCGGCCTTGTCGGCGTTGAGCCACTTCAGCCGCTCGTCCAGATTGCCCAGCTTGCTGCCGTCCAGGCGCGCCAGCGCCTTGTCGGCGGCGGCCTTGTCGCTGCCGCCCAGCCAGCCGTCCACCGCGGCCACATGCTGCGCCGAAGGCAGCGCGACGTAGCGATCCAGCCAGTACTGCTGCAGCTGGCGGTCCATCGCCGGCACGTAGCGGCGCTCCATCTGCTTGAGGCTGCCTTCGATCACCGGCAGGTCACGCTGCTGGTAGCCGGACTCGCGCTCGGCATCGGGCTTCTGCTTCTCGATGGCGAGGCGGTACAGGCTCACCGCGGTGCCCAGCACGCCGCTGCGGTTGAAGCTGCCCAGCACCAGGTCACGCTCCTGCGTCAGCTTGGCGTCTTCCACCAGCTTCACCAGCGTCGCGTGCGCGTCCAGCGCCGGCTTGCCGGCCTCGCCCTGCGCCCGCAGCCAGTTCAGCACTGCTGCTTCCTCATTGCGCTTGAAGCCCAGCACGTCGTTGCGGGCGAAGCCTTCCAGCTGGCCGTCGAAGTTCTTGCTGGTGTTGTTCCAGCTGGCCATGGTGGCGGCGTACTTCACCGCGATGTCGGGATTGTCCTTGCCTGCCGCCTCGACCAGCGCGATCTGGTCCTTGAATGCCTTGGAAATGGCCGGATAGCGCCATGCCTGGGTGTTCTCGAACTCCGCCGCCAGCGCGTAACGGTCGGTGCGGCCCGGATAGCCCGCCACCATCACGAAGTCGCCCGCGCCCAGCGGCTTGTCGGCAATCTTCAGCCAGTGCTTCGGCCGGTAGGGCACGTTGTCCTTGCTGAACGCCGCCGGCTTGCCGTCCTTGCCCACGTAGGCGCGGTAGAACGAGAAGTCGCCGGTGTGGCGCGGCCACATCCAGTTGTCGATGTCGCCACCGAACTTGCCTACGCTGGCGGGCGGCGCGTAGGCCAGGCGCACGTCCTTGATCTCGAGGTTCTTGAACAGGCGGTAGGTGTTGCCGCCCATGAAGCTGTAGACGCGGCAGCGGTAGCCGGCATCGGCCTCGCAGGCACTGGTGGTCTTCTTCTCGAAGGCTTCGAGCGCGTCGGCGCGCGCGACCGGGTCGCTGCCCGCCGCCGCCATCGCCGCCCTGGCGTCCGCGGTGACGTCGGTGATGTCCTCCAGCACGTAGATGCGCGCATTCGGACCGGCCGAGAGCTCATCGGCCGGGGTGGCCGGGTTGAAGCCGTCGCGGATCAGGTTCTTCTCGGCGGTGGAATTCAGCTGGATCGCGCCATAGGCGCAGTGGTGGTTGGTCGCCACCAGGCCCTGGGGCGAGACGAAACTGGCCGTGCAGCCGCCCAGCGACACGACCGCGCCCATCGGGTCACCGGTGAGGTTGGCCAACTGCTTCGGGTCCAGCTTCAGGCCGGCCTTCTTCAGCGGGCCGGCGATTTCCGGCAGCTGCTGCGGCACCCACATGCCTTCGTCGGCATGCACGGCAGCGGCGAAGCTGGCGGTGGCCGCGGCGATGCCGGCGGCGAGGAGGGTCTTGCGCATCATCGTTGTCCTTGGTGTTTGCATCGGGGGAACGCGGGAATCGTTTTACTCGGCGGGCAGCTGCATTTCCTGCAGCAGGTGCGGGGCCGGATAGACCTTGGCCAGCAGCCAGCGCAGGTAACGCATGTCGACGTGGATCGCGCGCTTGTAGCGCGGGTCGAACATCCAGCTGGCGCTGACCGCCTCCCAGTTGGAGTCGAAGTTCAGGCCGATCAGCTTGCCCTGCGCGTCCAGCACCGGCGAGCCGGAATTGCCGCCGGTGGTGTCGAGGTTGGTCATGAAGTCGACGGTCTGGGTCTTCAGCTCCGGGTCGGCGGTGCTGCCGAAATCGCCCTTGGCGATCGCGTCCAGCAGCGGCTTCGGCGCATCGAACGGCTCGACTCCGGTCGCCTTCTCGACGATGCCGGCCACCGTGGTCAGCGGGCGGTAGTCCATGCCGTCGCGCGGCGACAGCGGGCTGACCTTGCCGTAGCTGATGCGCAGGGTTGAATTGGCGTCCGGGTAGACCGCCCTGCCCTGAGAATTGCGGTAGGCGATCAACGCCTGCATGTAGGCCGGGCGCAGCCGCAGCAGTTCACCGGCGCGCTGCTTGGCTTCGGCTTCCAGCCGCAGCAGCGCCGGCTGCAGGGTGGTGGCGGCCTTGAGCAGGGCGTCGTCCGAGGCCGCCAGCGCGGCGGCGTCGAGCTTCAGCGCGGCAAGACGGGTGGCCTCATCGCCCAACTTCGTGCCGGCATACAGCGCGTCGAGCCGCTGCGCGGCCTCGGCTTCGTTGGTGCCGAACACGGCATCGAACTCGGCCACGCGCTGTCCAGCCGGCAGCGCGAAATAGCGCTTCAGCGCGTAACGCAGGGTGGCCTTTTCCACCTCCGGGTCATAGCGGCGCTGCAGCTGCTTCAGGCCGCCCTCGATCAGCGCCTCGTCGCGCTGCTGGTAGCCGGTTTCGCGCTGCGCATCCGGCTTGCCGCGCTCCAGCGCCAGCCGCTGCAGTTGCACCGCCGCGCCCAGCATGCCGGGGCGCAGGAACGGCAGGATGAAATCGCGCTCGCGGTTGGCATCGTCCAGATCCAGCTCCGCCTGCATCGCGCGGATACCGGCCAGCCTGGCCTTGGCGCCCGCCTGCTTGCCCAGCCACGCCAGCATCGCCGCCTCGTCCTCGCGCCGCACCCGCACCGCGTCGCTGCGGCGCAGGCCTTCCAGTTCGCCCTGCGCGCGCTTGAGCGTGTTCTTGTAGCCGGCGACGCTGGAGGCATAGGCCACCTGCTTGGCCTTGCTGCCGGCGCTGGCCTGCTCGACGGTGTCGATCAGGCCGTCGTACATCGCCACCCGAGTGGGCAGCAGCCAGTCGATCTGGCCGGCGAATTCGGAGGCGGTGCGATGGCGGAAGGTGCGGCCCGGGTAGCCGGCGACCATCGCGAAATCGCCCGCCTTCACCGGTGCGGTCGATACCGTCAGGTGCGCGGGCGGCGCATAGGGGACGTTGTCCTTGCTGTACGCGGCCGGCTTGCCATCCTTGCCGACGTAGGCGCGGTAGAAGGTGAAATCGCCGGTGTGGCGCGGCCACATGAAATTGTCGATCTCGTCGCCGTAGTTGCCGATCGCGCGCGGCGGCGCGTAGACGAGGCGGATGTCCTTCAGTTCCAGCTGCTTGATCAGGTAGAAGTCGCTGCCGTAGTACATGTCGGCGACGCTGCAGCGATGGCCGGCGTCGGCCTCGCACTCGGCGACCGCGGTCTTCTTCGCCGCATCCACGGCATCGTAATAGGCGCGCCCGGTCTTGCCCTTCGCGCCGGCAAGGATGCGGTCGGTGACCTTGTCGAAGCCCACCGTCACCCAGATCCGCGAGGCCGGGCCGGCCGAAACTTCATCGGCACGGGTGGCGGCGATGAAACCGTCCTGGATCAGGTTCTTTTCCGGCGTGGAATTGAGCTGGATCGCGCCCATCGCGCAGTGGTGGTTGGTCACCACCAGGCCTTCCGGCGAAACGAAGCTGGCGGTGCAGCCGCCCAGCGACACCACTGCGGCCAGCGGCGGCTTGGTCACGTCGGCCAGCTGGGCGGGATCGCCCTTGAAACCCGCGGCCTGCAGCTGGGCGGCCAGCTGCGGCAGCTGCGAAGGCATCCACATGCCTTCGTCGGCATGGGCGACACCGCCGGCCAGGGTCAGGGCCAGGGCGGCGGACAAGGTGCGTTTGCGCATGGGTCGGCACTCCGGGGAACGGCAAACCCCTATTAGACCATCCCGGCCGGGCGCCGGCCCATGACCATGGTAAGGCCCCGGCCACAGGCGGGAACGGCGGTAAAATGGCGGTCTTTCCCGTCGGGTCATGGACATGACGCAAGCGAACACGATGCGGGCGCTGGTCAAGCGCGAAGCCGCCAAGGGCATCTGGATGGAACAGGTGCCGGTGCCGGTGCCGGGCCCGAACGAGGTCCTGATCAAGTTGGAAAAGACCGCCATCTGCGGGACCGACCTGCACATCTACCTGTGGGACGACTGGAGCCAGCGCACCATCCAGCCGGGGCTGACCATCGGCCACGAGTTCGTCGGGCGCATCGCCCAGCTCGGCTCGGCGGTGACCGGCTACGAAGTCGGCCAGCGCGTCTCGGCCGAGGGTCACATCGTCTGCGGCCATTGCCGCAATTGCCGGGGCGGCCGCCCGCACCTGTGCCCGAACACCGTGGGCATCGGCGTGAACCGCAACGGCGCCTTCGCCGAATACATGACCATGCCGGCCAGCAACCTGTGGCCGATCCCCGACCAGATCCCGTCCGAGCTGGCCGCGTTCTTCGACCCCTACGGCAACGCCGCGCACTGCGCGCTGGAGTTCGACGTGATCGGCGAGGACGTGCTGATCACCGGCGCCGGCCCGATCGGGATCATCGCCGCGGGCATCTGCAAGCACATCGGCGCACGCAACGTCGTGGTCACCGACGTCAACGACTACCGTCTGAAGCTGGCCGCCGACATGGGCGCCACCCGGGTGGTCAACGTCGCCAACACCTCGCTCAAGGACGTCATGGCGGACCTGCACATGGAGGGCTTCGACGTGGGCCTGGAGATGAGCGGCAACCCGCGCGCCTTCAACGACATGCTCGACTGCATGTACCACGGCGGCAAGATCGCGATGCTCGGCATCATGCCCAAGGGCGCGGGCTGCGACTGGGACAAGATCATCTTCAAGGGCCTCACCGTGCAGGGCATCTACGGCCGCAAGATGTACGAGACCTGGTACAAGATGACCCAGCTGGTGCTGTCCGGTTTCCCGCTGGGCAAGGTGCTGACCCACCAGCTCCCGGTGGAGGACTTCCAGAAGGGTTTCGACCTGATGGAAGCAGGCAAGGCCGGCAAGGTCGTGTTGAGCTGGAACTGACGAGACTGGTCGGGCATGAGGGGGGCCGGGGGCGCGGGGGGGGGCGGGGGCACCACCCTCGGCGGCATGGAGGCCGCCTAGGCGCCTACATGGCCGTATCCCCGGGGTGCCGGGCGCATGCCGCCCCGGCCGCCTCATGCGCACGGAACAACCATGTCCCTGACCCAACCTGCTCTTACCAGGCGATTTGCCGACACCCTCGACGAGATCCGCGCCGCCGGCCTGTTCAAGTCGGAGCGCATCATCACCTCGCCGCAGTCGGCCGAGATCGAACTGGCGGACGGCCGCAAGGTGCTGAATTTCTGCGCCAACAATTACCTGGGCCTGGCCGACCATCCGGACATCATCGCGGTGGCGAAGGACGCGCTGGACACCCACGGCTTCGGCATGGCCAGCGTGCGCTTCATCTGCGGCACCCAGGACCTGCACAAGCAGCTGGAGCAGACCATCGCCGACTTCTTCGGCACCGAGGACACCATCCTCTACGCCGCCTGCTTCGACGCCAACGGCGGGCTGTTCGAGCCGCTGCTGGACGAGAACGACGCGATCATCTCCGATGCGCTCAACCACGCCTCGATCATCGACGGCGTGCGCCTGTGCAAGGCCAAACGCTACCGCTACGCCAACTGCGACATGGCCGATCTTGAAGCGCAGTTGCAGCAGGCCAAGGCCGACGGCGCGCGCACGATCATGATCACCACAGACGGCGTGTTCTCGATGGACGGCTTCATCGCGCCGCTGGACCAGATCACTGCGCTGGCCAAGCAGTACGGCGCCCTGGTGCACATCGACGAATGCCACGCCACCGGCTTCCTCGGCGCCACCGGCCGCGGCAGCGCCGAGGTCAAGGGCGTGCTGGACCGGATCGACATCTTCACCGGCACCCTAGGCAAGGCCATGGGCGGCGCGCTCGGCGGTTTCACCACCGCGAGGAAGGAAGTGATCGAGCTGCTGCGCCAGCGTTCGCGCCCCTACCTGTTCTCCAACTCGCTGCCGCCGCACGTGGTGGCCGCGGGCATCAAGGCCTTCGAGATGCTCTCGTCCGCGGGCGAGCTGCGCGACCGCCTGCGCGAGAACACCGCCTATTTCCGCGAGCGCATGACCGCCGCGGGCTTCGACATCAAGCCGGGCGTGCACCCGATTTCGCCGGTGATGCTGTACGACGCCCCGCTGGCGCAGCGCTTCGCCGAGCGGCTGCTGGAGGAAGGCATCTACGCGATCGGCTTCTTCTTCCCGGTAGTGCCCAAGGGCCAGGCGCGCATCCGCACCCAGATTTCCGCTGCGCACACCCGCGAGCACCTCGACCGCGCCATCGATGCGTTCATCCGCATCGGCCACGAACTGGGCGTGCTGAAGGCCTGAGGCTCAGGCGCCGCCGAGCGCGGCGACTTCCCCGGGGCTCAGTTCGCGCCATTGGCCCTTCGGCAGATCGCCCAGGGCCAGCGGCCCGATCGCTACCCGCACCAGCCGCAGCACGCCGATGCCGAAGGCTGCCAGCAGGCGGCGGATCTGGCGGTTGCGGCCCTCGTCCAGCACGATTTCCAGCCACGCATGCTTCGCGCCGCTGCGCAGCAGCGAGGTGGTAACCGCTCGCAGCCGCTCGCCATCCACGTCCACGCCGGTGTACAGGACGGCCAGCGTTGCCGCGTCGGGAATGCAGTCCACCTGTACGTGATAGGTCTTGGCGGGGCCCTGCGCCGGATCGGTGATGCGCGCCGCCCACTGCGGGTCATTGGTGAACAGCAGCAGGCCTTCGCTGGCCTTGTCGAGGCGACCGACCGGGGCGATCCAGCCGAGGTCCGCACCGTCGAAGCAGCGATACACGGTGTCGCGGCCACGCTCGTCGCTGGTCGTGGTGACCAGCCCTCGGGGCTTGTTGAGCATCAGGTAGCGCGGCGCGCCCTGTTCCGATGCCGCGCCATCGATATCGATGCGCGCCTGCTCCAAGTCGGTCGGATGCTCGGGATCACGCACCACGCGCCCATCGAGACGCACCCGGCCGTCACTGATGAGCCGTTCGGCCTGGCTGCGCGAGCACAGCCCGCGCTTGGACAGCACCCTTGCCAGTCCGTGGCGCGCGCCCATGCGAAAGCCGGTCAGTTGGCCGACTTGCTCTCCGCCACGGGCGCCGTCTCGGGCGCGGCGGCTTGCACAGCGTCCTTGCGCCCGACCACGCGCACGCCGCGCGACTTCATCCACGCGTCGAACTCGTCGGCAGTCATGCGCTTGCCGTTCTGGGTCATGTTGAAGCGCCACGGCGTGTTGTCGAACGCGGTCTGCGGCTTGTAGGCGGCAGGATCGATGCCCGCGGCACCCGGCGCGGCCGACTTCGCCATGGCACGGCAACCATCGACGCGAATCCGCGCCAGCACGTTGTCCACCGACAGCGCCTCGTCGAATGACTGCGCCAGCACGCCGCCGGCACCGCCCAGCTGGGTGATGGCCGGGGCGAATTCCGAAGCAACCGCGGAAATCACCGTCGGACGCACCGGCACGGCCGAGACGGCGCTGGTGGCGCACACGTCGCCGCCCGCCTGCGCAAACCCCGGAACGGCAAGCAAGGACAGCACACAGGCGCGGAACATGGACGACATGGCAACTCAACTCCCCGACGGACCGCGACAGTGTAGGCGCTGGCTGCGCCACACCGCAATTCGGCGCAACCCGTGCCTCGAAAAAAAAACGAAGCCCGGCACTGGGCCGGGCTTCGGATACCTCGCGAACGACAGCCGGGCGGGATTACAGGCTGTTCAGCTCGGTGCGGCGGTTGGTCTCGCTCTTGCAGCCCGGCAGGGTCTGGCCCTTGTCTTCCAGCGGACGGCTCTCGCCGTAGCCGGTCGGACCGTTCATGCGGCCGGCGTCCACGCCGTTGCTGGTCAGGTAGTCATAGACCGCCTTGGCGCGACGCTCGGACAGGCTCTGGTTGTAGGCGTCGGTACCGCACTGGTCGGTGTGGCCGGCGACTTCGACCTTCAGCTCCGGATAGCGCTTCAGGATTTCGACGGCCTCGTTGAGGATGGCCACCGCGTCCGCACGCAGGGTCGACTTGTCGAAATCGAAGTTCACGCCCTTCAGGTCGATCGAAACCGGCACCGGGCAGCCGTCCGGACCGATGGTCTGGCCAGCCTGCGAACCCGGGCACTTGTCGTTGCAGTTGTTGACGCCGTCACCGTCGTCATCCATGTCGGCGCAGGTCTGCTGCGGCGCCGGGGCCGGGGCAACCGGGGCAACCGGCTCCGGGCCGAGCGCGATGGTCATGCCGACCGAAGCCAGCAGATCCATGAACTGGTCTTCCTGGTTGCCGATGCGGGCCTGCTGGTCGTCGAAATCGACGCGGGTGCCCAGTTCGGTGCGCAGATCCATGCGGCCGAAATCGAACTGCAGGCCGGCGCCGAGGTTGACCGCCAGGTTGGAATCCTTGTGATCCGACGGCGAGGTCGGCGAGGGGATCACGAACTCTTCTTCGTGGCGCTGCCAGCCCAGGCCGCCGCGCAGGTAGGGCCACCACTTGGAGTCGGCGTTGCGGAAATGGTAACGGCCGTCCAGCGAGACGCCGTACTGGCTCCACCACAGGTTCGGGTTGATGGTCTTGTCGGGGTTCTGGTAGTTCAGCTCGGTTTCCAGCGAGAAGCGCTGGGTGAGGAACTTGCCGAAGCCGATGGTGGCGAAGAGCGCGTCTTCAGTGCCACGATCCTGGTCCTGGAAATTCACACCGGTCGAACCGGAGACGTACCAACGGTCGTCGAACTCCTGGGCGGACGCAGCCTGCGCCAGACCCAGACCACCCAGAAGGGCAGCGCAGAGAAGTTTCTTGTTCATGTTCAGCTCCTTGATTCAGTAAGAAGAAACCGTGTCGCGGAATTTAAAGCGCTTGCTCCAGACGGCAGTTCCGGCGCTTGGCGCACGTTACAGCCGGGCACGTGAAAGCCGCGTTAACACTAACATAACGGTTAAACGCCTGCAAAGTTGAACTGTCGCCCCCCGACAGGTCGTCACGAACCCGCATGCAACCAACCATACCTGACGGTATGCTGCGGCGATGACGACTCCCTACCCGCATCTACTGGCCCCGCTCGACCTGGGCTTCACCACCCTGCGCAACCGCGTCCTGATGGGCTCCATGCATACCGGGCTGGAAGACCACGCGGCCGATTTCCCGAAGCTGGCCGCCTATTTCGCCGAACGCGCGCAAGGCGGCGTCGGCCTGATGGTGACCGGCGGCTTCGCGCCCAATATCGTCGGCTGGCTCAAGCCACTCGCCGGCAGGCTGTCCCTGCCCTGGCACGTGCGCCGGCATCGGCAGGTGACGTCCGCGGTGCATGCGCAGGACGGCAAGCTTTGTTTGCAGCTGCTGCACGCCGGCCGCTATGCCTATCACCCGCTGTCGGTGGCGCCGTCACGATTGAAGTCGGCGATCAATCCGTTCACCCCGCGTGCACTGTCGGCGCGCGGCATCGAACGGCAGATCCGCGATTTCGCCACCGCCGCGCTGCTGGCGCGCGAGGCCGGCTATGACGGCGTCGAAATCATGGGATCGGAAGGCTATCTGCTGAACGAATTCACCACCGCGCGGGTGAACCGCCGCAGCGATGCATGGGGCGGAGACGCCGGCAAGCGGATGCGGTTCGCGGTCGAGATCGTGCGCCGCGTGCGCGAGGCCTGCGGGCCGGACTTCATCCTGATCTACCGGCTGTCGCTGCTCGATCTGGTCGACGGGGGCAACGACTGGGACGCCATCGTCGCCCAAGCCAAGGCGGTGGAAGCCGCCGGCGCCACCATCATCAACAGCGGCATCGGCTGGCACGAGGCGCGCGTGCCCACCATCGCCACGTCAGTGCCGCGCGCGGCGTTCACCGGGGTGACCGCCAAGCTGAAGCCGCATGTATCGCTGCCGCTGGTGGCGAGCAACCGCATCAACATGCCGGACGTGGCCGAAGCGGTGCTGGCCGCCGGCAGTGCCGACATGGTGTCGATGGCGCGTCCGCTGCTGGCGGACCCGCAGTGGGTGAACAAGGCGCGGGCCGGTCGCAGCCACGCCATCAACACCTGCATCGCCTGCAACCAGGCCTGCCTGGACCACGTGTTCGAGAACAAGCGCGCCAGCTGCCTGGTCAATCCTCGCGCCTGCGCCGAGACCGAACTGAACTTCGCCCCGACGGCATCGCCGAAAACCATCGCCGTGGTGGGCGCCGGCCCGGCCGGCCTGGCCTGCGCCACTGAAGCCGCCGGCCGCGGCCATCGGGTAACCCTGTTCGATGCCGCCAGCGGGATCGGCGGCCAGTTCAACCTGGCCAAGCGCATTCCCGGCAAGGAGGAGTTCCACGAACCGCTGCGCTACTTCCGCCACCGCATCGAAGAGACTGGCGTGGCGCTGCGCCTGGACACCCGGGTGGATGCGGATGCGCTGGACGGATTCGACGAAGTCGTGGTCGCCACCGGCGTCACCCCGCGCGCGCTGGATATCCCCGGCGCAGACCACGCCAAGGTCGTCAGCTACCTGGACGTGCTGGAAGGCCGGGTCGAGGTCGGCGGCAAGGTGGCGATCATCGGCGCCGGCGGCATCGGCTTCGATGTCGCCGAATACCTGGTGCAGGCCGGCGGTTCGCCCACGCTCGATCCGGCGCGCTGGATGGCCGAATGGGGCGTGGATCCGTCCTTCACCGCGCCGGGCGGACTGGCGCCGCCGCAGCCGGAACCGCCGGCACGGCAGATCTGGTTGCTGCAGCGCTCGCCCGGCAAGCCCGGCGCCCGCCTCGGCAAGACCACCGGCTGGATCCATCGCGCCACCCTCAAGGCCAAGGCGGTGAAGATGCTGGGCGGCGTGGAGTACGTGGGCGTGGACGACGACGGCCTGCACATCCGCGTGGACGGCAGCGCACAGACGCTGGCGGTTGATCACGTGGTGGTCTGCGCCGGCCAGGAACCGCGCCGGGCGCTATTCGATGCGTTGTTGGCGCGGGGCCGCAAGGCGCATCTGATCGGCGGTGCCAAGCTCGCCGCGGAGCTGGATGCCAAGCGCGCGATCGACGAAGGCAGCCGCCTGGCGGCGACGCTCTGAGGCCGGCGCGCCACCGGCAAAACCGCCCGTGAAACCCCCGACCCCGTCACAGATCCGGCACCCCCATTCAGCCAACGTTCCGGAATCAACCCCTACCTTGCGCCAACTTTTGGCCTGACCCACCGCCCAGTTGCGTGATTGTCAGGTGAACCGGCACGCCGCCCGAACCCATCGACGGGACGGCGCGCCCGGGCAAAGGCCGCCATAGAGCAGCCGCCCTCCCCAGTACGCCATGACGCAGGCGTGCGGCATCCGCAACACACGATGCCTGCCCTGCGCCGCAACGGAGCAAGGAGTCCGACATGAAATTGGCGTGGATACTCTGGCTGTCGCACGTGTTGCCGCAGCCGGCCGCAGATTCGCTGTGCCTGTCCACCACTGTCTACCTGGAAGCGCGCGACCAGTCCGTCCTTGGCCAGCAGGCCGTGGCGGAGGTTGCATTGCGCCGCCGCGACAGTGGCCTGTGGGGCCACAACCTTTGCCAGGTGGTGACCGCACGCAAGCAGTTCGCCCCCACCATCGTCTCGCCGCAGACCCGCCTGTCCAATATCCAGGCCTGGTCGGAGGCCGTGGGCGTGGCGCTGGAATCCGAGCGCAACTGGGCGCTGCCGCGCGACCAGCGCAAGCTGGTGGTGCCCGGCGCCAGCCATTTCGCCGCCCACGCCATCGCCAGCCCGAGCTGGAACACCGCCTTCCAGGTGGCAACCATCGGCGACCACACCTTCTACAAGGTGCAGAGCCTGCGACCGGCCAAGCGCGGCTGATCGAAACGGGCGGCACGCTGCGTTGCGCGCAGCGGCATCGACGTGGCAGCGCCGATTGCGGATAGTCATGGCCTTCCCCAACGAGGCCACATGATGAAGCTCTACAGTTCGCCGGGCGCCTGCTCGCTGACCGACCACATCGTCCTGCAGTGGATCGGTGCGCCGTTCGAAGTGCAGCTCGTCTCCCGCGAGCAGCGCAACACCCCGGAGTTCCGCGCCATCAACCCCGCCGGCGCGGTGCCGGCGCTGCAGGTAGGCGACTGGGTGCTGACCCAGAACTCGGCGATCCTGCACTACCTGACCGACCGCTTCCCCGAAGCCGGCCTGTGCGGCGACGGCAGCCCCGAAAGCCGCGCCGAGGTCAACCGCTGGCTGGCCTTCGTCAATGCCGACCTGCACCCGGCGTTCAAGCCGCTGTTCGGCGCCACTGCCTATCTCGAGGACCCGGCGCTGATCGCGAAGTCGCATGACGCCGCACGCAAGCAGCTGCGCGCGTTGTTCGAGCGCGCCGACGCCCAGCTGGCGGGGCGCGACTGGCTGGCCGGAAGCCGCTCGATCGCCGATCCCTACCTGTTCGTCGTCACCCAGTGGGCGAAGAAAACCGGGGTGGACCTGTCCGGCCTGGACAACCTGGCCCGCTTCGACGCGCGCATGGCCGCCGATGCCGGCGTGCAGGCGGCGATGAAGGCCGAAGGCCTGCTCTGAGCTCCCGCCGCCGCAAGACGAAAAAGGCCGCGTGCGAACGCGGCCTTTTCCATGGATCGCAAGGATCTCAGCGCTGGTCGATCGGCACGAAGGTGCGGTCTTCCGGCCCGGTATAGTTCGCGGACGGGCGGATGATCTTGCCGTCGATACGCTGTTCGATCACGTGCGCGCTCCAGCCACTGGTGCGCGCCAGCACGAACAGCGGGGTGAACATCGCGGTGGGCACGCCCATCATGTGGTAGCTGACCGCGCTGAACCAGTCGAGGTTGGGGAACATCTTCTTGATGTCCCACATCACCGACTCCAGGCGCTCGGCGATGTCGTACATCTTCGTGTTGCCCTGTTCCTCGGACAGATCCTTCGCGACCTGCTTGATCACCTTGTTGCGCGGATCCGACACGGTGTAGACCGGGTGGCCGAAACCGATCACCACTTCCTTAGCGGAAACGCGTGCCTTGATGTCGGCTTCGGCCTCGTCCGGCGTCTCGTAACGCTTCTGGATCTCGAACGCGACCTCGTTGGCGCCACCGTGCTTGGGCCCGCGCAACGCGCCGATGCCGCCGGCGATGCAGGAATGCATGTCGCTGCCGGTGCCGGCGATCACGCGGCAGGTGAAGGTGGACGCATTGAACTCGTGCTCGGCGTACAGGATCAGGCTGGTGTGCATCGCGCGCACCCACGACTCCGGCGGCGGCTCCCCGTGCAGCAGGTGCAGGAAGTGGCCGCCGATGGAATCGTCATCGGTCTCGACGTCGATGACCCGGCCGTTGTGGCTGTAGTGGTACCAGTACAGCAGCATCGAACCGAGGCTGGCCATCAGCTTGTCGGCGATGTCGCGCGCGCCCGGATGGTTGTGGTCGTCCTTCTCCGGCGACACGCAGCCCAGCACGGACACGCCGGTGCGCATCACGTCCATCGGATGCGCCGACGGCGGCAGTTCCTCCAGCGCGGCCTTGACCGCCGCCGGGATGCCGCGCAAGGCCTTCAGCTTGGCCTTGTAGGCGCGCAGCTCGGCCCGGTTCGGCAGCTTGCCGTGCACCAGCAGGTGGGCGATTTCCTCGAACTCGCTGGTGGTGGCGAGGTCCAGGATGTCGTAGCCGCGGTAGTGCAGGTCGTTGCCGGAACGGCCGACGGTGCACAGCGCGGTGTTGCCGGCGGCGGTGCCGCTCAGTGCGACGGATTTCTTCGGCTTGAACGTCGGGGTTGCGGTCTGTTCGCTCATCGATGTGTCCTCCGGCTTATTTCGTCTGCGCAAACAGCGTGTCGAGCTTGTCCTCGTAGGCGTGGTAGCCCAGGAAGTCGTACAGCTCGGCGCGGGTCTGCAGGGTGTCGATGATGTTCTTCTGGGTGCCTTCGCGGCGCACCGTCTCGTAGAAGTGCAGCGCCGCCTTGTTCATCGCGCGGTACGCGCCGCAGCAGTACAGGGCGATGTCGACGCCGGCGTCGCGCAGCTCGTCGGTGGTGAAGAACGGCGTGCTGCCGAACTCGGTGAGGTTGGCGAGGATCGGCACCTGCACCGCCGCCTTGAACTTGCGGTAGTCGTCCAGCGTCCTCATCGCCTCGGGGAAGATCATGTCGGCGCCGGCCTCGACGTAGGCCACCGCGCGCTCGATGGCGCTGTCGATGCCCTCCACCGCGGCCGCGTCGGTGCGCGCCATGATGACGAACTCGCGATCGGTGCGCGCGTCCACCGCGGCCTTCACCCGGTCGACCATCTCGTCCTTCGTCACCACTTCCTTGCCCGGACGATGGCCGCAGCGCTTCTGCCCGACCTGGTCTTCCATGTGCACGGCGGCCACGCCGATTCGCTCGAAGTTGCGGATGGTGCGGCCGATGTTGAACGCCCCGCCCCAGCCGGTATCGATGTCCACCAGCAGCGGCATGCCGGTGGCGTCCACGATCCGGCGCGCGTCGGTGAGCACGTCTTCCATGGTACTGATGCCGAGGTCGGGCATGCCCAGCGAATTGGCCGCCACGCCGCCACCGGACAGGTACAGCGCGCGGTAGCCGGTGCGCTTGGCCATCAGGCCGGCATAGGCGGTGATGGCGCCCATCACCTGCAGGGGGGTTTCTTCATTCAGCGCCGCGCGAAAGCGCGCACCGGCGGATTGCGTGTTCATGGCCTCTCCTTGCGAATGGTGCATTTTAACGCGGGCACCGGCAGCTGCCGGAAACGAAAACGCCGGGCAGGGCCCGGCGCTTCGTGGCTTGCGATGGCGTCCCGCTCAGAGCAGGTGGGCCACGCCGGCGCGCTCTTCCTCGAGCTCGGCCAGCGTCTTGTCCATCGCCGCGCGGCTGAACTCGTCGACCGGCAGGCCTTCGACGCGGGTGTACTCGCCGTTGGCGCAGGTCACCGGCACGCCGTAGATCACGCCTTCCGGGATGCCGTAGCTGCCGTCCGACGGCACGCCCATGGTGGCCCACTTGCCGTTGGTGCCCAGCACCCAGTCACGGATGTGGTCGATGGCGGCGTTGGCGGCCGACGCGGCCGAGGACAGGCCACGCGCTTCGATGATCGCCGCGCCGCGCTTGCCGACCTGCGGGATGAAGGTGTTGGCGTTCCAGTCGGCGTCGTTGATCTTGTCCTTCAGCGACTCGCCGTTGACCGTGGCGAAACGGTAGTCCGGGTACATGGTCGGGCTGTGGTTGCCCCACACCACCAGCTTCTCGATGTCGGCCACGGCCACGCCGGCCTTGTTGGCCAGCTGCGACAGCGCGCGGTTGTGGTCCAGGCGCAGCATCGCGGTGAAGTTCTTGGCCGGCAGGTCCGGCGCCGACTTCATGGCGATGTAGGCATTGGTGTTGGCCGGGTTGCCAACCACCAGCACCTTGACGTTGCGGCTGGCGACCTTGTTCAGCGCGGCGCCCTGGGCGGTGAAGATCTTGGCGTTCTCCAGCAGCAGGTCCTTGCGCTCCATGCCCGGGCCACGCGGACGCGCGCCGACCAGCAGGGCGATGTCGGCGTCCTTGAACGCCACTTCCGCATCATCGGTGCCGACCATGCCGGCCAGCAGCGGGAACGCGCAGTCTTCCAGCTCCATCATCACGCCCTTCAGCGCAGCCTGGGCCTTCTCCATCGGCAGCTCGAGCATCTGCAGGATGACGGGCTGGTCCTTGCCCAGCATCTCGCCGGAAGCGATGCGGAACAGCAGCGAGTAGCCGATCTGGCCGGCAGCACCGGTAACGGCAACGCGGACGGGGGTCTTCATGGAAGTTTCCTTGCGTGAAAATGTGGGGGTGGGGAGCGGCCATCGCGACCGTCGTGCGATGGCCCGGAACGAATGGACTACCGACCGGCTTCGCGGATCAGACGAGTTCCGCGAAAAATTCCTGGAAGCGCTGCAGGCCGGGGGCCAGCTGCGGCGTCGGGCAGGTGTAACTGATGCGCAGCGCGCGCGGCTCGCCGAACGCCGAGCCCGGCACGCAGGCGACGCCCTTGGCTTCCAGCAGCACGTTGCAGAAATCGACGTCGTTCTCGATCTTCGTGCCGGTCGGGCCGTGGGTCTTGCCGAACGCGCAGCTGATGTCCGGGAACACGTAGAAGGCGCCCTGCGGACGCGGGCACACCAGGCCCGGGATCGCATCCATCACGACCATCACCTGGTCGCGCTTGGCCTGGAACTCCACGCGCTTCTGCTCCGGCACGTCCTGCGGACCAGACAGCGCGGCGATGCCGGCGGCGTTCACCACTTCCGGCACGTTGGTGATGTGGTTGGAGTTGAGGGTCACCAGCGCCTTGGCCACCGACTCCGGCCCGACCATGAAGCCCAGGCGCCAGCCCGGCATGCCGTAGGTCTTGGACAGCGAGTCGAGGAAGATCACCCGGTCGCGCAGTTCCGGGCGGGCGAGCACGAAGTTGTAGTACTCCAGCCCGTCGAACAGCATGCGGTTGTAGATGTCGTCCGCGATGATCCAGGTGTCCGGATGCTTCACCAGCACGTCGGCCAGCGCGACGATCTCGTCCCTGGTGTACACCATGCCCGTCGGGTTGGACGGATTGTTGAACAGGAACACCTTCGGCTTCGAGGCCAGCGCCTCGTCGAGCTGCTGCGGGGTCAGCTTGTAGTCCTGGCTGGCCGGGCACGGCAGCAGCTGGATCTTGGCGTTGACGATCTCGGCGATGTCCACGTAGCTGGTCCAGTACGGCGCCGGGAAGGCGATCGTGTCGCCTTCGTCCAGCAGCGCCTCGGCCAGGTTGTAGATCACGTGCTTGGCGCCGATGCCGGTGGCGCAGTTGGCGCGGGTGTAGCCAGTCAGGCCGATCTGCTCGATGTGCTTGAGCAGGGCATCCAGCAGCGCGTCCGGGCCGCGGTTGCTGCCGTACTGGCCGCTGTCCTTCTCCACTGCCTGGCGCGCGGCTTCGTACACGTGCGGGCCGGGCAGGAAGTTGGGGACGCCGATGGAGAAGCTGATGATGTCGCGGCCTTCGGCCTTCAGGCGCTTGGCCTTCTCGGCGACCTGCATGATCACGCTGGGCTTGGCGCGGGACATGCGCCGGGCGAGCTGAGGCATCGTGGGGAACCTCGAAAATGGCCGCGAACGCGGCGATGGACGTGGGAAAATAGCCCTCCAATGCTAGCACAGCGCCCCGCCGAGCCCATGCCCGAACGACGCCCGGAGACCCGATCGCCCTGGCGCCTGTGGCTGCTCCCGGCGCTGCTCGCGACGTTGCTTTCGGGCTGCGCATCGGTCGCTCCGCGCAGCGACGGCACCACGACGACGACGGGGTTCGAGGTGCGCGGCCGCGTCGCCTTGGCCGAGGCCGACATCCTGCTTTGCCAGCGTCGCGCCGACGGCAGCACGGTCCCCCGCGCGGAGTGGACGACGGCCGCGCGCCTGCTGTACGCGCAGGCAGCCCACGAGGCGCTGGATCGGCAGGCGATTGCCGTTGCCGACCATGCGCTGGCGATCGATGCGGGCGACATCGGCAGCACTGCGCTGCATGAGCGCCTGGCGGCAGTCGCGACGGCGGCACACGGCGCCGCTGGAGCCCCCGACGCGGCTGTGCTAGGCGCCGGAATGGCGAGAATCGTTCGCGCCAGCGGCGCCGATTACGGCCTGTTCACCCGGCTGCGCGGCTGCCATGCCAGCGATGGCCGCGCCGCGATGCGGGCCGCGGGACGCCTGTTGCTGGGCGGCGACATCGGCGGCGATGCCCTGGACGGCACGGTGCTGCTGGTGGAGCTGCGCTCCGGCAGGGTGGTCTGGCGGCGCCAGCTGTCCGCCGCGAAAGACGACCTGCGCACGCTCGCCGGCGCGCGCAGCGCGGTGGCGGGGCTGCTGGCGGGCCTGCACGGGCCGGAACCGACGCGCGGCCAGTGATGGCATGGGCCGCGCGGCAGTGCCGCCGGCTTGCGGGACAACCCGGCGGCGCGGCGACCATCTCGCCGTGCCGCCGGCAACAGGCCGTCAGGCGGCCAGGATCTTGTTCCACTCCGCCACGCGGTCGGCCTTGGCGGCCAGCGCGGCGTCGGCATCACCCTCGATCTTCACCGACTTGATCAGGTCGCCCTGCTGGACCGCATCGACCACTTCGATCCCCTCGATCACCTTGCCGAACACGGTGTGCTTGCCGTCCAGCCAACCGCAGGGCACGTGGGTGATGAAGAACTGGCTGCCATTGGTGTTGGGGCCGGCGTTGGCCATCGACAGCACGCCGCGCTCATGGCCAAGGCCGTTGTTGGCCTCGTCCTCGAAGCGGTAGCCGGGGCCGCCGCGGCCTGAGCCTTCGGGGCAGCCGCCCTGGATCATGAAATCGGCGATCACGCGGTGGAAGTTCAGGCCGTCGTAGAAACCGCGCTTGACCAGGTTGACGAAGTTGGCCACCGTCAGCGGGGCCTTGTCGGCGGCGAGCTCGACCTTGATCAGGCCGCGGTCGGTGTCGAAATTGGCGATCAGGCTCATCTTGTTCATCTCCGGGTGCCCGGACGGGCACATTAACCCTATATAATAGCCGGCTTCCCATCCGTCATTTCCGCGCCCTGCCGTCTCGTAGACGGTACCCGGGTGCGGTTTCCACGAGCCCCTCCGAATGTCCGTCGAACGCCTCCGCAACATCGCCATCGTCGCCCACGTCGACCATGGCAAGACCACCCTCGTCGATTGCCTGCTGAAGCAGTCCGGCACCCTCAACGAGCGCACGGTGCTGGCCGAACGCGTGATGGACAGCAACGACCAGGAGAAGGAACGCGGCATCACCATCCTGGCCAAGAACACCGCCATCACCTGGCAGGGCAACCGCATCAACATCGTCGACACCCCCGGCCACGCCGACTTCGGCGGCGAGGTCGAGCGCGTGCTGTCGATGGTCGATTCGGTGCTGATCCTGGTGGACGCGATGGACGGCCCGATGCCGCAGACCCGCTTCGTGACCCAGAAGGCGTTCGC
>JANJSW010000219.1 GCA_024711415.1 Thermomonas sp.
CATTGCCCACGCAAACATGTCCAGACGGTGACGGTTGCTTACAAAACTGAATGCGCGTTCCGCAAGATGAATGCGATATGAGGGGGTTGTTAAATAAATGTTGACTGCTCTATAGTCGGCGAGTCAGACCATCTGAGGTCGGGCGTACTTGTTCCCTTTGTCACTTCGTCCCTATGGGGGTTACAACAAAATGGCTTCTAACTACCTTGCGAAAGGCCTGAAGCAGAGCGCGCTGACCGTCGCTCTGGGTCTGTGCTTCGCCGGCGGCGTGCAGGCGCAGAGCACCACCGGCAGCATCACCGGTTCTGCGCCCGCTGGCTCCACCGTGACCATCAGCAACAACAGCGGTCTGACCCGCACCATCACCGCCGATGCCAATGGCCGCTACAATGCGAGCAGCCTGCCGGTCGGTACCTACACCGTCGTTTCGGGCGATACCAAGCGCGAAGTGGTCGTGACCGTGGGTTCGAGCGCCTCTGTTTCGTTCGGCGGTGGCGATGCCACCACCCTGGGCACCGTGACGGTGACGGGTAACACGATCAACCCGATCGACACCAGCACCACCGACACCCGCAGCGTGCTGACCGCCGCGCAGCTCGAGCGCCTGCCGCTGGCCCGTTCGGCCGAGTCGGTTGCGCTGCTGGCCCCGGGCGTGATCAGCGGTGCCGCCGGCTACTTCGGTGGCCTGGTGTCGTTCGGCGGTTCCGGTGTGTCCGAGAACGCCTATTACATCAACGGCTTCTTCAGCGGCGAGCCGCTGTCCAACCTCGGCGGCTTCAGCCTGCCGTACGGCTCGGTCGAGCAGCAGGAAACCTTCCTGGGCGGCTACAGCGCCAAGTACGGTCGTTCCGCGGGCGGCGTGATCAACCAGATCGGCAAGCGCGGCACCAACGAATTCAAGTTCGGTGGCCAGGTCATCTACACCCCGCGCAATCTGCGTGGCAATGCCGACGACCTGTACCTGCCGGACATGGACTTCAGCGAGTACAACCAGAACCCGAACCTGCCTTCCACCTGCGGTGATGGCAACGACAAGTGCGGCTGGGCGTACGAAGACGAATCCGTCGCCGGCCAGCTGTACTCGCGCGGCAAGGCGTCGGAGTCCTGGAACCACAGCTACAGCCTGTACGCCGGCGGCCCGATCATCAAGGATCGTCTGTTCTTCTTCGCGTCGGCTGAGATGTACAAGAGCGACTCGATCTCCGCACCGAGCGTGCTGGGCGCGGCGCGCACCACCGAGACCCAGATCGAAGATCCCAAGCTCTACGCCAAGATCGACTGGAACATCACCGACAACCACTTCCTCGAACTGAGCTACATGGGCGAGAAGTACACGTCGGAAGGCCAGTACTACGATTATGACTTCGACTCCGACACCACCGGTGCTCGTCAGACGGCGGTTCCGACCCCGGTCAGCCAGAACACCGAATACGCGATCGCCAAGTACACCGGTTACCTGACCGACAACCTGACCTTCAGCGCGCTGTACGGTCACGGCCGCTTCACCAATCGCCAGATCAACCCGAGCATCATCGCGGGCCTGCCGTTCATCTCCAGCGCCACCAACCAGAACCCGGCCCTGAACGGCGGCACCACCATCCCGAACAAGCAGGGCGACTACCGCGCCACTGACGCCCGCAACTATACCGATGGCATCCGTGCCGACCTGGAATGGGTCGTGGGTGACCACACCCTGACCTTCGGCGTTGACAACATCGAGTTCAAGGCCGACAACGCCGGCGTTGATCAGGTGACCGACGTGTGGATCTACAGCCGCACCAACTCGCCGAACAGCAACATCTCGTCGACCCTTGGTGTCGGCGCGCCGGGCACCCCCTACTACGTCCAGAAGTACATCTTCGAGTCGGCCACCAGCATGTCGCTGGAGCAGAAGGCGTGGTACATCGAGGATCGTTGGCAGCTGACCAACAACCTGCTGCTGTCGCTGGGTATCCGCAACGACCAGTTCACCAACAAGAACAACTTCGGCGAAGCCTACATGGACGCCAAGGACCAGTGGGCCCCGCGTCTGGGCTTCGCCTGGGACGTCAACGGTGACTCGTCGCTGAAGGTCTTCGGCAACGCTGGCCGCTACTTCCTGGCCATGCCGAACAACGTCGCCATCCGCGGCGCCTCGGCTTCCACCTTCACCCGCGAGTACTTCACCTATACGGGTATCGACGCCAATGGCGCTCCGACCGGCCTGACCCCGGTTCCGGGCGTCAACGGCGGCCCGGCCCCGGGCCCGGTTTCGAGCAACGGCGAGTACGGTACCTCGGTGGACGTGCTGGCTTTCGCGCCGAAGGACCTCAAGAACATGTACCAGGACGAGTTCATCCTGGGCTTCGAGAAGTCGCTGGGCGAAGACTGGATGATGGGCGTCAAGTTCACCTCGCGTGACCTTAAGTCCTCGATCGACGATATCTGCGATCCGTACACCTTCATGGATCACAATGGCCTGACCGCCGTGCGTGGCGCGGGCAGCGGCTACCTGGCCCGCGATGCAAGCGGCCAGCACTACCAGGTGTCTTACTGCTACATGTTCAACCCGGGTGGCACCAACACCTTCAGCGTCGCGCAGACCGACGCCGCGGGTAATCCGACCGGCGAGCGTTCCGAGTTCGTGATGAGCTACCAGGACTGGCGCTTCCAGGACGGCCTGAAGCGCAAGTACAGTGGCATCGACATCTACTTCGAGCGTCCGTTCGACGGCAAGTGGGAAGCCCGCGTCGACTACACCTTCAGCAAGAGCAAGGGCAACAACGAAGGCCAGGTGAAGTCGGAGTTCGGTCAGACCAACATCTCCAAGACCCAGGATTGGGACGTGGCTGAGATGATGCGTTACTCGTACGGCTATCTGGCCAACGACCGTCGCCATCAGCTGAAGGCGCGCGGTAGCTACCAGCTCACCCCGGAATGGCTGCTGGGTGCGAACCTGCGTGTCACCTCCGGTGCTCCGATCAGCTGCCTGGGTCTCTACAACCCCGATGGCAGCATCGACGAGGGCACGGGCGACGCCGATCCGGTGGGCTACGGTTCGAGCTACCACACCTGCTTTGGGCAGGTGGCGACCCCGGGCGGTCAGCGTACGCCGTGGACCAAGACGATCGACTTGGGCGTGACCTATCGTCCGGCGTTCTTCGAAGACAGGCTGTCGCTGGGTCTGCAGATTCGCAACCTGACCAACGAGAACAAGGCTCTGCAGGTGGACGTGACCTCGGGTACGGATGCTCCGTACACCGTGTCCAACACCTACCTGCTGCCGATTGGTCGCCAGACCCCGCGGACCGTGGTGTTCACCGCGTCCTACGACTGGTAATGCAGGCTGTTTCCGGATGATCGAAAGATCATCCGGCTTGCAGGAAAACTGGCCGGCCTTCGCAAGAAGGCCGGCTTTTTTGTTGCCGGCATCTAAACGTTCTTGGGCTTCGTTGCATCACAATTGTCATGCTGATGCAGACCATGCCGCTACCGCAGGCCAGGGAAACCGACGACGACGCCCGATTGGCGCGTCAGGCGGCCATGGCCGACGTGTCCGCATTCGAGCAGCTCTACCGTCGCCACCACCGCCGCGTGCATGGGGTGATCGTGCGGCTGGTGGGGCAGGCGGGGACGCGTGCGGAGGACCTCACCCAGGAGGCCTTCGTGCGCGCCTGGCAGGCGCTGCCGGCTTTTCGCTTCGAGAGTGCGGTATCGACCTGGCTGCATCGGCTGGCGGTCAATACCGCGCTGATGGAGATGCGCGCGCGTCGCAGCCGGCCGTGGCCGGAAGAGGACGATGACGCGCTGGAAACGGTGGCGACCCCGGATACCGCCGGCCGTGCCGTGCTTGGCCGCGACCTGGAGCGCGCGGTCGCCAGCCTGCCGCCGCGCGCCCGCGCGGTGCTGGTGCTGCACGACGTGGAAGGCTGGAAGCACGAAGAGATCGCCGGCGAGCTGGGCATGGCGGTGGGAAGTTCGAAGGCGCAGCTGCACCGTGCACGCGGGCTGCTGCGCGCGCGGATCGGAGAAATGGCATGAGCGGACAACACGACATCGGCGAGGCCTCGCTGCGAATGGCGCTGCAGGCGCTGCGCCGGGATATCGAGCCAGAGCGGGATCTGTGGCCGGGCATCGCGGCAAGGCTGTCCCCGCAGGTGGCGCCGGCGCGGCCGCCCCGGCGCATCTGGCCGTTCGCGATGGCGGCTTCGATGCTGCTGGCGCTGGGCCTGGCCCGGCAGGAAGCACCGGAGCTGGCGCGGCCGGTGGCGGTGGAGACGACGGCGCCCGTCGGGATCATGCCGGGCGCCAGCGAGGCGGAGGCGCTGACCCTGCATTACCAGGCTGCGCTGCGCGAGCTCGACGCCCGCGCGATGCCGGCCAGCTGGCAGCCGGGGCTGGAAGCGCTGGACCAGGGCGCCCAGCAGGTACTGGCGGCCCTGCGCCACAGTCCGCAATCCCCGCAGCTGCTGGAGCGGCTGCGCCAGATCTATGCCCACCGGCTCGCCCTGTCGCGCCGCGCTCTTTTTGCCTGAGGACCCGACGATGCAAATCCTATCTAGAATGCTGTGGGCCGCACTGGCCGCCACGATCGCGCTGCCGGGCATGGCGGCGACGCCGATCAACCAGACCCGCCCGCTGGACGTGCGCGGCCGGGTCGAAATCGAGAACCTCAAAGGCAAGGTCGAAGTGGTGGCTTGGGATCGGCCGGAGGTGAAGCTGGCGGGTTCGCTGGGCGATGGGGTGGAAAAACTTTCCGTCGAGGGCGACGGCCGCGTGCTGCGGATCAAGGTCCAGTATCCGTCGCGCAACCGCAACGCCGAGCCCAGCCATCTTGTCGTGCAGATGCCGCTGCTGGCGGATCTGGAAGTGGAAACCGTTTCGGCCGACATCGGCGTCACCGGCATGGCCTCGCGCGAGCTGGGGCTGGAGTCGGTCAGCGGTGACATCGTCGCCAACGGCGCGCCGCGGCGCGGCGAAATCAGTTCGGTGAGCGGCGACATCCGGCTGGCGATGAACGGCCCGGATCTGCGGGTGGAGACGGTCAGCGGCCAGCTGATCGTGCAGGGGCGGCTGGACGGGACGGTCGCGCTGGAAAGCGTGTCGGGCGACATCCGCCTGGACACGCTGGGCGAGCGCGTACGCAAGCTCTCGGCAAGTTCGGTGTCCGGCGACATGGACCTGGGCGTGGCGCTGGCCGAGGACGGCGAGGTTCGCATGGAAAGCGTGAGCGGTGACCTGCGCCTGCGCCTGCCGGCGAGCCTGTCGGCGCAGGTGTCCGGCGAAAGCTTCAGCGGCGACCTGGCCGCGCCGGGTGCGAAGATCCAGAAGGAGGAGTTCGGCCCCGGTTCAAGCTTCCGCGTGCGCTACGGAGCAGGCAAGGGCGATATCCGGATGCAGACTTTTTCCGGCGACGCGAGGCTGATCCTGGAGCATTAGGTTTTGTCGTTGTGAATGGCACGCGACTTGGAGGCGGTCGCGGTCGGCGGATGCAAGCTACCAGAAGCCTGAGTTACGCTTCGGCGTCCGGATCGGATGCGGCTGCAGGGACTCCCGAGGCGCCATGAGCGAACAGTTGAGCGTATTGATGCATCGGGCAGGTTCTGCCGCCGCTTCCGGGCGTTGGCAGGAGGCCGAAAGGCTGTGGATGCAGGTGCGTGCGCTGGATCCCCAAAATGTGCAAGCCCTTTACAGTCTTGGCGTCGATGCTTTCCAGCGCGGGGATGCAAAAGGCGCACTCGAGCTGTTGCTGGCTGCGCGCGCCCAAGCCCCGCGGGATCCGATGATTCCACTGACGGTATCCCGCGTGTTTCGCGAGATCGGTCAGACGGATCAGGAATGGCGGGCGATCATCGAAGCACTGCAGATCGACCCTTATTTCATCCCCGCGTTGCTTGGCAAGGCTGAATTTCTGGAGTGCCATGGCAAGGTCCGTGCCGCGGCGGTGGCGTTCCGCAATGTCTTGAAGGTGACGCCAGATGAGTCACAATGGCCGCACTCGCTGGCTCGGCGGCTCATGCATGCGCGCGATGTGGTTCGCAGCGATACGGAGGAGTTGGCCGATTGGCTTGCATCGCGTATCGCCGCAACACGCGAGTCGGTGGATGCGGCAACTGCGGTTCGGTGGGAGGAGGCGGCGTCGATCCTTGCCGGCAAGACGCGGCCGTATCCTTCCGAATGCAATCAACTGCATGTACCGCGTCTGCCTGCGCTGACTTACTACGACGATGCGCTTTTTCCGTGGATGGCTGAATTCGAGGCGCGCACGGACGCGATCAAGGCTGAGCTTCAGGACATGCTGGCCCGTATGGGAGATGAGTTCGTGCCTTACATCCAGTACGGTCCCGACGATCCAGTCAACCAGTGGGACAAGTTGAACCACTCGCGCAACTGGAGTGGATTCCACCTGTACGCTCATGGTCTACCTGTTCACGAGCATCTGTCTCAATGTCCGAAGACGGCCGAGGCACTGGCTTTGGTCGATACGGCCGAGATTCCCGGCTTGTGCCCGAACGCGATGTTTTCCGCGCTTGCGCCCGGCGCGCATATTCCGCCGCACAGCGGGGAAACCAACGCGCGTCTGGTGGCACACTTGCCCCTGGTCGTGCCAGGGAACTGTACTTTC
>JANJSW010000234.1 GCA_024711415.1 Thermomonas sp.
ATCACGAACGCATCGTTCACCGCCATGCACGCCACCTCGACGCCCTTCGCGCGGAACGCGTCGAAATGCTGGATGAAGCCCGGCAGGTGGCGCTCGGAACAGGTCGGCGTGAACGCGCCGGGCACCGAAAACAGCACCAGCTTGCGGCCGCCGAACAGGCTGTGGGTATCGATCCGGTGCACACCGTTGTCGATGTACTGCAGGATCGCCGCGGGAACGTGCTGGCCGACTTGAATCGACATGACCGGACCTCACTTCGACGGGAATACAGTCTAAGGCCTGTAGCTGCGGTTGCGACGCGCGGTGGGATAATCCCCCGTACGCAGGCCGCGGCAGGGAGCATCGATGGAATTCAAGGACTACTACGGAATCCTCGGGGTCGAGCCCAGCGCGGGCGAGGCCGAGATCAAGACCGCCTATCGCCGGCTGGCGCGCAAATACCATCCGGACGTCAGCAAGGAAAAGGGCGCCGAGGAGAAATTCAAGGCGGTCAACGAGGCCTACGAGGCGCTGCGCGACCCGCAGAAGCGCGCGGCCTACGACCAGCTGCGTGCCGGTGGCTACCGGCCCGGCGACGAGATCCGCCCGCCGCCCGAGGGCTTCGGGCGTGGGCAGGGTGGCCAGCCGGACTTCGACTTCGACGAGATCTTCGCCGGTGGCGGCGCGGGCGGTGGTTTCTCCGACTTCTTCGAGAACCTGTTCGGCCAGCGCGGGCGCGGCAACGGCGGTGCGCGTGGCGGCCAGCCGGCCGGGGATACCCGCGCCAAGCTGGCGGTCCCGCTGGGTGCGGTCTACAACGGCAGCAGCGTGCGCATCGGCGTCGCCGGCAAGACCCTGGACGTGCGCGTGCCCAAGGGCGTGCGCCCCGGCCAGGTGATCCGCCTGGCCCGGCAGGGCAACGGCGGCCGCGACCTGCTGCTGGAGGTCGAATACGCAGCCGATCCGCAGTTCGAGGTGGATGGCCGCAACGTGATCCACGTGCTGCCGGTGGCGCCGTGGGAAGCGGCGCTGGGCGCCACCCTCAGCGTGCCCACGCTGGGAGGCCCGGTGGAGCTGAAGATTCCGGCCGATTCCGAATCCGGGCGCAAGCTGCGGTTGCGCGGGCGCGGCTTGCCGGGCAGCGGCGGCGCGGCGGCCGGCGACCAGATCGTGGAGCTGGAAATCCTCGCGCCGAAGGCGCACAACGACGCCCAGCGCAAGGCCTACGCGAAGATGCGCGACGCGTTCGGTGACGACTGGCGGCGTGGCTGAGGCCACGCCTGCGCGTCATGCGGCGCTGGGGCCGGTGACCAGGTACTGGTTGATCACGTCCGCCAGTTCGGACTCGCTGAACGGCTTGGTGATGTAGGCCTTGGCGCCCTGGCGCATGCCCCAGACGCGGTCGGTGTCCTGGTCCTTGGTGGTGACCAGGATGACCGGGATGTGCTTGGTGGTGGCTTCGCGGCTGATCGAACGGGTGGCCTGGAAGCCATTGAGGTTCGGCATCACCACGTCCATCAGGATCAGGTCGGGCAGTTCGCGCTTGGCCGCTTCCACGCCGGCGGCGCCGTCCTCGGCGGTGAGCGCATCGTGGCCGAGCTTCTCGACGATGCGTCGGATGCTCATCAGCTGGGAGGGCGAATCGTCGACGATCAGGATGCGTGCCATGTGAATCCCCGGGTGTGCGGGTCGATTGTAGCCGCAGGCCCGCGGCCTGCAAGCGCGGTCAGATGACAGGCTGGATGCGCACCACGGTACGCCCCAGCGCACCGCCGGCCAGCATGCCGTCGAACACCTGCGGCAGCTCGTCCAGCGTGGCTTCGCGGGTGCAGATTGCGTCGAGATTGTCCGGCTTCCAGTCGCCGGCCAAGCGGCGCCAGACCTCGTCGCGGATGTCGCGGGCGGTGCCGGCCGAGGCCACGCCCAGCAGCGATACGCCGCGGATGATGAAGGGCATCACCGTGGCATGCAGTTCATGCGAGGAGGCCAGCCCGCAGCTGGCGACGTTGCCGTAGGGGGCGGTCTGCGCCAGCAGCGCCGCAAGCATTGGCCCGCCGACGTTGTCCAGGCCGCCACCGAAGCGGGCGCTGTCCATCGGCTTGGTGGTCGACAGCGCGTCGCGGCCCAGCACCTCGGACGCGCCGAGCGCCCGCAGGTAGTCCGCGTGCTCCGGCTTGCCGCTGATCGCATGGACCTGGTAACCGGCCTTGCTGTAGATGGCGACGGCCAGCGAGCCCACGCCGCCGGTGGCGCCGGTCACGGCCAGCGGGCCAAGCGCGGGCGTCTGCCGATTCTCGGTCATCCGCAGCAGGCCCAGCGCCGCGGTGAAACCGGCGGTGCCGAGGATCATCGCTTCGCGCAGGCCCAGCCCTGCAGGCAGCGGGATGACCCAGCGCGCGTCCAGCCGCGCGTATTCCGAATAGCCGCCGTCGCGGGTTTCCGACAGCCCGCTGCCGGTCACCAGCACGGCGTCGCCTTCCCTGAAGGCTGGATCGGTCGAAGCGACGACGTGGCCGGCCACGTCGATTCCCCCGACCAGCGGGAAGCTGCGCAGGATCTTGCCCTTGCCGGTGCCGGCCAGCGCGTCCTTGTAGTTGACCGAGGAGTACGCGGCCCTGACCACCACCTCGCCGGGATTGAGGTCGTCCAGCGACACCGTCTCGATGCCGCTGCGGTAGCCGGCGGCGTCGCTGTGGATGCGGAAGGCGCGGAACGTCGCCGGGATGGTCATACATCCTCCGTGGTGAGCTTGAGCTGGCTGCGAAGCTTCTCGTCCAGCCACTTGTCGGCCTGCGCCGGCACGTAGCCGCGCATCCATTCCAGCAGCGCTTCGATGTCGGTGCCTTGCCACATGTCGGTGCGCTGCTCGGGATGCAGGAAGCGCTCGCGCACCATCGTGTCCAGCATCGCCATCAGCGGCTCCCAGAAGCCGTTCACGCCGAGGAAGGCGCAGGGCTTGCGGCCCAGGCCCAGCTGGCGCCAGGTCAGCATCTCGAACATCTCATCGAGGGTGCCGAAGCCGCCGGGCAGGGCGACGAAGCCGTCGGCCAGTTCGAACATGCGCGCCTTGCGGGTGTGCATGGAGTCGACGACTTCGAGGCGGGTGACGCCCTTGTGGGCGACTTCCCAGTCGACCAGCTGCTGCGGGATCACCCCGATCACTTCGCCGCCGCCGGCAAGCACCGCATCGGCCACGATGCCCATCAGGCCGACGTTGCCGCCGCCGTACACCAGCGCGATGCCGTCGCGCGCGAGGCGGGTGCCGAGGTCGCGGGCCAGCGTGGCGTAGGCGGGGTCGCTGCCGGCGTTGGAGCCGCAATAGACGCAGAGGGTTTTCATGCGTCGATTATCGCCCGCCGCCAACGAAAACGGCGCACCAAGGTGCGCCGCTTCTGCCCGGCCTCATGCAGTATCAGCACGGGCGTTCGCTGGTATGCGGATGTGCCAGCGCGGCGCAAGGCTGATGGCGACACGCCGCAAGTACGTCCATGTAGGCTAATCGGCGGCCTGCTCGCATGCGCTTTCCTGCGCATGCGGCAGGGCCTGGGCAGACCATCCCTGGCCTGCCCGTTCGGCGCAATGCGCCGAACCCATGCCGCCGATTGTCGCCATCAGCCTCGCACCACGCTGCCACTGGCGGCGGCATGGCACGGGTGGGGCGACAAAGCCGGCTCAATTGGCCTTGTGGATCGCCCGCTTGTGCACCGCCATCGCGGCGTCGTGCACGGCTTCGGACAGCGACGGGTGGGCATGGCAAATGCGCGCCAGGTCGTCGGCACTGCCCTTGAACTCCATCGCCAGCACGCCTTCGTGGACCAGCTCGGAAACGTTCACGCCGACCAGGTGCATGCCCAGGATGGTGTCGGTCTCGGCATGCGCCAGCACCTTCACGAAGCCCGCCGGCTCGGCCATCGCCACCGCGCGGCCGACCGCCGCGAACGGGAAGCTGCCGGCCTTGTACGGGACGCCCTCGGCCTTCAGCTGCTCCTCGGTCTTGCCGACCCAGGCGATTTCCGGCTCGGTGTAGATCACCCACGGGATGGTGTCGAAGTTGACGTGGCCCGGCAGGCCGGCGATCAGTTCGGCCACCGCGATGCCTTCCTCGAAGCCCTTGTGCGCCAGCATCGGGCCGCGCACGCAGTCGCCGACCGCCCACACGCCGTCGACGCCGGTGTGGCAATGCTCGTCGACCACGATCTGGCCGCGCTCGTTGAGCTGCACGCCGGTGCCATCGGCCAGCAGGCCCTTGGTGGCGGCGCGGCGGCCCACGGCCACCAGCAGCTTGTCGACCACCAGTTCCTGCGCCGCGCCCTTGTCGTCGGTGTAGCTGATGTGCACGCCGTCCTTCTTGACCTCGGTGGCGGTGCACTTGCAGCCCAGCTTGATGTCCAGGCCCTGCTTCTTGAACTCGCGCGCGGCGACCTTCGCCACTTCGGCGTCGGCGGCGGCGAGGAAGTTCGGCAGGCCTTCGAGGATGGTGACTTCGGCGCCGAGGCGCTTCCACACGCTGCCCAGCTCGAGGCCGATCACGCCGGCGCCGATCACGCCCAGGCGCTTCGGCACGGCTTCCAGGTCCAACGCGCCGACGTTGTCGATGATGTGCTCGCCGAACTTGGCGAACGGCAGCTCGATCGAATCGGAGCCGGCGGCGAGGATGACGTTGGTGCCCTTCAGCTCGATCTCGGAACCGTCGTGCTGCTTCACCTTCACCACGTTGCCCGGCTGCAGCTGGCCGTAGCCGTAGAACGCGGTGATCTTGTTCGCCTTGAACAGCGCGGCGATGCCGCCGGTGAACTGCTTCACGATGCCGTCCTTGCGGGCGACCATCTTCTTCACGTCGATCGCCGGCTTGTCGAAGCTGATGCCGTGCTGGTCGAAGATATGGCCCATGTTCCAGAACTGGCGGCTGGAATCCAGCAGCGCCTTGGACGGGATGCAGCCCACGCGCAGGCAGGTGCCGCCCAGCGCCGGCTTGCCGTCCTTGCCCAGCGCGGCGTCGATGCAGGCGGTCTTCAGGCCCAGCTGCGCGGCGCGGATGGCGGCGTGGTAACCGGCGGGGCCGGCACCGATGACGACGACGTCGAATTGCTGTTGTTCGCTCATTGCTTCATTCCTGAACTTGGTAGCGGGGGCAGGCTCCGGGCCTGCGGTGCCCCGAAACAGGACGGGAACCGTTGCCGGTTCCCGTCGCCGGAATCACATCCCCAGCAGCATGCGGTGCGGGTTCTCGAGCTGGTTCTTGATGTCGACCAGGAACAGCACCGCGTCCTTGCCGTCGATGATGCGGTGGTCGTAGCTCAGCGCGATGTACATCATCGGCGCGGCGATCACCTGGCCGTTCTCGACGATGGCGCGCTCCTTGATCGCGTGCATGCCGAGGATGGCGCTCTGCGGCGGGTTCACGATCGGGGTGGACATCAGCGAGCCGAAGGTGCCGCCGTTGGTGATGGTGAAGGTGCCGCCCTGCAGGTCGTCCAGGCCCAGCTTGCCGTCACGGGCCTTCTTGGCGTAGTCGGCGATGCCCTGTTCGATCTCGGCGAAGCCCATCCGCTCGACGTTGCGCAGCACCGGCGTGACTAGGCCCTTGTCGGTGGACACGGCGATGCTGATGTCGGCGTAGCCGTGGTAGATGATGTCGTTGCCGTCGACCGAGGCGTTGATGACCGGGTACTTCTGCAGCGCGTTCGCGGCGGCCTTGGCGAAGAAGCTCATGAAGCCGAGCTTGATGCCGTGCGCCTTGACGAAATCGTCCTGCAGCTCCTTGCGCATCTCCATCACCTTGGCCAGGTTGACCTCGTTGAACGAGGTCAGCATGGCGATGGAGTTCTTGGACTGCATCAGGCGCTCGGCGATGCGGGCGCGCATGCGGGTCATCGGCACGCGCTCTTCCGGGCGCGCGCCGCCGGCCACGCCGGCGGACTTGCCGCTGGCGTAGTTGACGATGTCTTCCTTGGTGACCATGCCGCGGCGGCCGGTGCCGGCCACGTCGGCCGGATTCACGCCGGAGGTGGCGGCGGCGAAGCGCGCGCCCGGCGGCACGTCGGCAGAGGCGGCGGCCGGTGCCGCGGCCTTGGCCGGGGCGGCAGCGGCAGGCGCGGCGGCCTTCGGCGCTTCCGCGGCCGGGGCGGCCGGCGCGGCTGCGGCGACGGCGCCTTCCTCGATCACCGCGATCACCTGCTGGCTGGTGACGGTGGCGCCGGACTCGAACTTGATCTCCTTCAGCACGCCGTCGACCGGCGAGGGCACTTCCAGCACCACCTTGTCGGTTTCGAGGTCGAGCAGGTTTTCGTCGCGCTTGACCGCATCGCCGGCCTTCTTGTGCCAGCTTGCGATGACGGCGTCGGCGACGGATTCGGGGAGAACCGGGACTTTGACTTCAATGGCCATGAGGGCGTCCTGTCGGAATATCGGATGGGGTTAGTCGGCGACGATGTCGCTTTCGATCGGGTTGACCAGCGCGGCGGCGAGCAGCTGCTGCAGCTCGCGGACGTGGTCGGCCATGTGGCCCACGGCGGGCGAGGGCGAGCGCGGCCGGCCGGCGTAGCTCAGCACCTGCTTGGGCTGCAGGCAGGCGCGCAGATGGTGCTGGATCTGGTACCACGCGCCCTGGTTCTGCGGCTCTTCCTGGCACCAGATCACTTCGCCGGCGGCGGCCAGGCGCTTGAGCTCGGCGGCCAGCTGCGGGCGCGGGAACGGATACAGCTGCTCCACCCGCACCAGCGCCACGTCCTTGATGCCCAGCTTCTGCACTTCCTCCAGCAGGTCGTAATAGACCCGGCCGGCGCACAGCACCACGCGCTTGACCTTCTTGGCGGTGGCGGTGGTGTCGGGAATCAGGTGCTGGAACTCGCCGTTGGCCATCTCCTCCAGCGAGGACACCGCCAGCTTGTGGCGCAGCAGCGACTTCGGCGACATCACCACCAGCGGCTTGCGGGTGGTCATGCGCAGCTGGCGGCGCAGCATGTGGTAGGCCTGGGCGGGGGTGGAGGGCACGCAGACCAGCATGTTGTCCAGCGCGCACAGCTGCAGGAAACGCTCCAGCCGCGCCGAGCTGTGCTCGGGCCCCTGGCCCTCATAGCCGTGCGGCAGCAGCAGGGTCAGCCCGGACAGGCGTCCCCACTTGGCTTCGCCCGAGGCGACGAACTGGTCGATCACCACCTGCGCGCCGTTGGCGAAGTCGCCGAACTGGCCCTCCCAGATGCACAGGGTGTCGGGGTCGGTGGTGGAGAAGCCGTATTCGTAGGCCATCACCGCTTCTTCGCTGAGCAGCGAATCGATGATCGCGACTTTTTCCGGCTTGTCGGTGAGCTGGCGCAGCGGCAGGTAATAGGCGTCGGTGTTCTGGTCGTGCAGGATCGCGTGGCGATGGGTGAAGGTGCCGCGGCCCACGTCCTGGCCGACCAGGCGCAGGCCATGTCCTTCATCGACCAGGGTGGCGTAGGCCAGGTTCTCGGCAAAGCCCCAGTCGCCGGGGATCTCGCCGGTCGCCATCTTGCGGCGGTCCTCGTAGACCTTGGCCACGCGCGAATGCAGCTGCACCTCGGCCGGCACGGTGTTGATCTTCGCCGCCAGCGCCTTCAGCCTGTCCATGCCGATCGCGGTGCTGATGGCATCGGAGAGCTTGCCCGACAGCAGCTTCGGCCAGTCCACGAACAGCGCGCTGTCGGCCGGCGTCTTGCCCACTTCGGCCAGCTCGGCCGTCACTTCGCCGGAATCGAGCTTGTTGCGGTAGCTGTCCGCCATTGCCGCACCGGCGCCGGCCGGGATTACCCCGGCGGCTTCCAGCTGCGCGGCGTAGAGCTCGCGGGTGGTCTTGTGCTTGCGGATCACCTGGTACATCAGCGGCTGGGTGATCGAGGGCTCGTCGGCCTCGTTGTGGCCGTGGCGGCGGTAGCAGACCAGATCGATCACCACGTCCTTGCCGAACTGCTGGCGGAAGTCGAAGGCCAGCCCGGCGGCGAACACCACCGCTTCCGGGTCGTCGCCGTTGACGTGCAGCACCGGCGCGCCGACGAACTTGGCGATGTCGGTGCAGTAGCGGGTGGAGCGGGTGTCGTCCGGATTGGAGGTGGTGAAGCCGACCTGGTTGTTGACCACCACGTGGACGGTGCCGCCGACGGTGAAACCGCGCGCCTGCGACATCTGGAACAGCTCCATCACCACGCCCTGGCCGGCGAAGGCCGAGTCGCCGTGGATCAGGATCGGCATCACCTGCTTGCGCGCGGCATCGCCGCGGCGCTCCTGGCGCGAACGCACGCTGCCGGCCACCACCGGATCGACGATCTCCAGGTGCGAGGGGTTGAACGCCAGCGCCAGATGGACCGGGCCGCCGGGGGTGGCGACGTCGGCGGAGAAGCCCATGTGGTACTTCACGTCGCCAGCCACGGCGTGGTCGTCGTGGTCGAACTTGCCCTCGAATTCGTCGAACAGCTTGCGCGGGTTCTTGCCGAGCGTGTTGACCAGCACGTTGAGGCGGCCGCGATGGGCCATGCCGATGATCACGTCCTTCACGCCGGCGCTGCCGGCATTGCGGATCACGGTGTCCATCAGCGGGATCAGCGAATCGCCGCCTTCCAGCGAGAAGCGCTTCTGGCCGACGTACTTGGTGTGCAGGTAGCGTTCCAGGCCCTCGGCCGCGGTCAGCCGCTCCAGCGTGCGGCGGCGGGTCTCGGCGTCGAGGTTGTAGTTGCCGCCGGCCGCTTCCAGGCGCTGGTACAGCCACTGGCGCTGGTCGGCCTCGAAGATGTGCATGAACTCGGCGCCGATGCTGCCGGTGTAGGTGGCCTGCAGTCGGGCCAGCAGGTCACGCAGCTTCATCCGCGGCTGGCCGGCCACGCCGCCGGTGCTGAACTCGTCGCCGAGGTCGGACTGGCCCAGGTGGTGGAAGCCCAGTTCCAGGTCGGGCGTCTGGTCTGGCGGGGTCATCCCCAGCGGGTCGAGCTTGGCGGCCAGGTGTCCGCGCGAGCGGTAGGCGGTGATCAGGCGGCCGACGTTGCGTTCGCGCTCGTCACCGCCACCGGCGGTGGCCAGCAGGCCGCGTGCGGCCAGTTTGCCGGCCTCGGCGATCTGGTCGATCACCGCGGAGTGCGGGATATCGCCCGCCTCGCGGCCCTTCAGGCCATCGAAATACTGCTTCCATTTGGGGTCGACGCTGTCGGGCGCGACCAGGTACTGCTCGTAGAGGTCTTCGATGAACGCGCCGTTGGCGCCGAGCTGGGAGGTTTGAGCGAACTGCTTGAGGAGACTGTCCACGGCGTGGCTAGCAACCTATCGGTGGGGTGGGGGGTGCGCCCGCGCCGGTACTGGCGCCAGACCGGGCGGGACAAATTCTGAATGCGCGCAAGCAAAGAGTCGGAATTATAGCCGCTGGGGTGTCGCGGGCGCATGCGACCAAAGTCAAGAACGCGGCGATTTCATATCCCGAGGGCGCGATATTCAGTTACCGGACGGGAACGCTCCCAGATTTCCTCGAAGCGCTGCTGCAGCTGGCGTACCCGCGCGCGCGCATCGAACGCGGCGACGCCTTCCACGCGGTCGCCCTGGGTGCGGACGTAGTAGCCGCCGGCGTCGTTGGCGACCAGCACCACCCGCTCCTCGCGATACACGGGATCGTCCACCTGGCGGAACTGGAACACGCTGGGCAGGCGCTGGGCCAGCGCCAACAGCTTGGCGTGGGCGGCCTGCGGGGCGGCGGCATCGTGCAGCAGCACCAGTACTTGAACGTCGCGGCCGGAGGTGGCGAAGCCGCGCAGGGCGGCCAGGAAGTCGGGATGGTCGAACAGCCAGGATTCGAGGTCGAGGCTGCGGATCCACAGGCTGCGGCGCGCGTCCGCGGCGATGCGGGTGGCGGCCTCGATGGCTGCCGGATGGTCGGTGATGCGGACCGGTTCGCTGCCGGGGTCGCCGTTCATGCCTCATCCTCCTCCTGTTCCAACCGGTAGTGGCCGGCGGCCAGCAGGGCGGCCACCGCCGCCCGTCCCGACTCGCCCAGCCCAGCGTACAGCGTGTGGTCGATGCTGTCCGCGGCAGCCAGCCGGCGGGCGTCGTCCACGCCAAGCGGATAGGCAGTGCCGCCTGCATACAGCCGACCCGGGTCCGCGTCGCCCGCTTGGTGGGCGCGGCGCCAGGCCATGCGCGACCACGGGTGCCGCCACAGCTGCGCGCCGCCGGCCAGCGCCTGTTCCATCGCGGCGCGCGGCAGCGGGTGATTGTCGGCGACCGGCAGCACCGCGCTGCGGTAGGTGGTGATGAAGCTGCCGAACCAGTCGCCGAAGCGGTCGGGATCGTCCATCCGCAGCTGGTGCAGGGCGGCCTCCACCCGCTGTATGGCCGCATCGTCGATCTCGCCGGCGTCGCCCGGCAGGGCCAGGTCCGGATCGGCGTAGCGCAGCTCGTCCGGCGCGTCGGCGGCCAGCGTGTCGGCGTAGTCGCCCAGCAGTTCGGCCGCAGCCGGCGCGCGCATGCCCACCGAGAAGGTCAGGCAGGGGCTTTCCGCCACCCCGTAGTGCGGTACGCCCGGCGGCAGGTAGAGCATGTCGCCGGGCTGCAGCACCCAGTCGTGGGTCGGGTGGAATTCCCGCAGCAGCTTGATGTCCACGTCGTTGCGGAAATCCAGCGGCGGGTTGGCGCCGGCGTCGATTTGCCAGCGGCGCTGGCCATGCGCCTGCAGCAGGAACACGTCGTACTGGTCCACGTGCGCGCCGACCGAGCCGCCGGTGGCGGCGAAGCTGACCATCACGTCGTCGATCCGCCAGCGCGGCAGGAAACCGAAATGGGCGAGCAGGGCGCGGATGTCGGCGTCCCACTTGTCCACGTCCTGCACCAGCAGGGTCCAGTCATGGTCGGGCAGGCCGGGGAAATCGTCCTCGGCGAACGGCCCGTGGCGCACCTTCCAGCCATCGCTGGCCTTGTCGTGCTCGATCAGCCGCGCCAGCACGCCGTCCTCGCAGGCAAGGCCAGCGAGGTCTTCGGGTTCGATCGGGGACGCATAGCCGGGGAAGGCATTGCGGATCAGCAGCGGGCGCTTCTGCCAGTAGTCGCGCAGGAACGTCGCCGGCGGCATGCCCAGCGGGGCCGGCCCGGCGGCGGCGTCGATCTCGATGGGGGGTGTCGCCGTGGGGCGTGCGTCGGTCATCGCGACGGTTCCTTGCGTTCGTTGGCCAGGCGCATGCGGAGATTGGTGCGCGCATTCGCGGAGAAGGCCTTGCAGGCGCCGGTATCGACCAGCTGCGCCTCGCCATGGAGCCGCGCCAGCAGGTTGCTGGCGGCCGGGTGCGGCGTGAGGAGCAGGTCGCAGGGCAGGCCAGCGACGGTGTCGAGGCTGCGTTCGAACGCGGCCACGTAGCCGGGGTGGTCGGCGAAGCGGTAGTGGCCGTCGGTCAGCGCGGTGTGACTGTCGACGTAGGCGATATCGAGGCAGCGTGTGCCCTCGCAGGACCGCCAGGTCCAGCTGGTGCCACCGGGAGCGTGGCCGGGGGTTGCATGCGATTGCAGCACGAGGTCGCCAAGTCGGACGGTTTCGGCCTCGGTCAATGTGCGCACGTCCGCCACGGCCGGAAAGCCGGTCAGATCGCCCAGCTGCGGGTCGTCTTGGCCGGGCTTGCCGCTGCGCAGGGTGGCGACCGCGGGGGCACGGACCAGTACGGGGGCGCCGGTGGCGCGCTGCAGGCCAGCCAGTCCGCCGGCATGGTCCATATGCTCGTGGGTGTTGAGCAGCCGCCTGATGTCGCGGGGGGCGAAGCCGAGCGCGCGGATGTTGGCGAGGATCGCGGCGGGTGCGCGGTCGGTCGCGCCGTCGATCAGGATCGCGCCGGCATCGCCCACCACCAGGATGGCCGCGATGCCGCAGGTGCCGACGTAGTAGTTGTTGCCGAAGATCCTGCGCGGCGGCGCGCGGTCGCTCCAGCCGTCCATCGGGCTGGCGTCGGCCGGGCAGGCCGGCACGCCGTCGTCATTCGTTGCGCCGGGGGCCGTGCGCTCCAGTGCCGGTGCGGACCGCGAGGCGCAGGCCGCCAGCGCCAGCATGGCCGCCACGAGGACTCCCTGGCGGCCGTACGGCACCTCAGACCTCCCGCGCCAGCCGCTCCGCCAGGCCGGTGTAGCTGCCCGGGGTCATGTCCAGCAGGCGCTGCTTGTCGGCCGCGGGCAGGTCCAGCGATTCGACGAAGGCGCGCATGGAGTCGGCGGTGATGCCTTGGCCACGGGTCAGCGCCTTGAGCTGTTCGTAGGGATTCGGCAGGCCGTGGCGGCGCATCACCGTCTGCACCGCTTCGGCCAGCACTTCCCAGCTGGCGTCGAGGTCGGCGGCCAGTCGCTCCGGGTTGACGCTGAGCTTGTTGAGGCCGCGCTGCAGCGCGTCGAAACCGATCAGCATGTGGCCGAAGGCGGTGCCCAGCGCGCGCAGCACGGTGGAGTCGGTGAGGTCGCGCTGCCAGCGGCTGATCGGCAGCTTGATCGAGAAATGCTCGAACAGCGCGCTGGCGATGCCGAAGTTGCCTTCCGCGTTCTCGAAGTCGATCGGGTTGACCTTGTGCGGCATGGTGCTGCTGCCTACTTCGCCGGCCTTGACCGCCTGCTTGAAATAGCCCTGCGAGATGTAGCCCCAGATGTCGCGGCAGAGATCGATGGCGATGGTGTCGATGCGCTTGGCCGCGTCGCACAGTTCGGCCACGCCGTCGTGCGGTTCGATCTGGGTGGTGTAGGGCTGCCAGTCCAGGTCCAGCGACTCGACGAAGCGGCGCGAGAACGCCGGCCAGTCCACGTCCGGGTAGGCGGCCACGTGGGCGTTGTAGTTGCCCACCGCGCCGTTGATCTTGCCCGGCATCGGCAGGCCGGCCAGCACTTCGCCCTGGCGCTGCAGGCGCGCCACCACGTTGGCCAGCTCCTTGCCGACGGTGGTGGGGGAAGCGGTCTGGCCATGGGTGCGCGAGAGCATCGGCAGCGCGGCGTGCTCATGCGCCATCGCGCGCAGCTTCTGGATCAGTGCGTCCAGCTTCGGCAGCAGCACGTCCTGCCGCGCCTGGCTCAGCATCAGTGCGTAGGACAGGTTGTTGATGTCCTCGCTGGTGCAGGCGAAGTGCACGAACTCCAGCGCCGGGCCGAGCTCGGCGTCGTCCTTCAGCTGCTCCTTGATGAAGTATTCCACCGCCTTGACGTCGTGGTTGGTGGTGGCTTCGATGGCCTTGACCCGCGCCGCGTGCTCGACGCTGAAGCCATCGGCCAGCGCACGCAGGCGGCCGGCGGCGGCCGCGGAGAACGGGGCCAGTTCGGGGATCCCCGGGGCCTCCGCCAGCGCCAGCAGCCATTCGACTTCCACCTTCACCCGGGCGCGGATCAGCCCGTATTCGGAAAAGATCGGGCGCAGCGCATCGACCTTGCCGGCGTAGCGGCCATCGAGCGGGGACAGGGCGGTCAGGGCGTCGGACATGGGGTCAGCGGCTGGCAACGGGGCCAATATTGTAGAGCGGAGGCAGCGCCGCTGCCTTGTGGAAGAGCGCCCGCGCGGCGCAAGCTCCTGTCTGGACTCCAATGAACGGCAGGGCGACATGGCCAGCAAATCCAGCGGTTTCCGCAGCGAACACGACAGCATGGGCAAGCTGCAGGTGCCCGCCGATGCGCTGTGGGGGGCGCAGACCCAGCGCGCGGTGGACAATTTCCACATCTCCGGACGGCCGATGCCGGCGGCGTTCATTCGCGCGCTGGCGCTGGTGAAAGCCTCGGCGGCGCTGGTCAACGGCCATCTGGGACTGCTGGATGGCAAGCGCGCCGACGCCATCGTCGAAGCCGCCACCGCCGTGGCCGGCGGCGCGCATGCCGACCACTTCCCGATCGACCGCTACCAGACCGGCTCCGGCACCTCATCCAACATGAATGCCAACGAGGTGATCGCCCACGTGGCCGGCAAGGCGAGCCGGCTCGCCATCCACCCCAACGACCACGTCAACCTGGGCCAGAGCAGCAACGACACCATTCCGACCGCACTGCGGGTGATGGCGGTGCGCGAAACCGAAGCCGCGCTGCTGCCGCAGCTGGAGCATCTGCGCAACACCATCGACGCCCAAGCCAAGGCGATCGGTGCCGTGGTCAAGACCGGACGCACCCACCTGATGGACGCGATGCCGCTGACCTTCGCCCAGGAGTTCGGCGCGTGGGAGGCGCAGCTGGCGTCGGCGCAGGCGCGGATCGAGGACAGCCTGAAGCGGGTGGCGCGGCTGCCGATCGGCGGCACCGCCATCGGCACCGGCATCAACGCCCATCCGAAGTTCGGCAAGGCCGTGGCGAAGGCGCTGAATGCCGCCACCGGCCTCGGCTTCAGCCAGAATCCGAACACGTTCGAAGGGCTGGCCGCGCAGGATGACCTGGTGGAGCTATCGGGCCAGCTGAGCGCGCTGGCGGTGGCGCTGATGAAGATCGGCAACGACCTGCGCTGGATGAATTCCGGCCCGCTGGCGGGACTGGGGGAAATCGAGCTGCAGGCGCTGCAGCCGGGCAGCTCGATCATGCCCGGCAAGGTCAATCCGGTCATTCCCGAGGCACTGTGCATGGTCTGCGCGCAGATCATGGGCCTGCACCAGGCCAATACGGTGGCTGGCCAGAGCGGCAACTTCCAGCTCAACGTGATGCTGCCGCTGCTGGCCAGCAACCTGGACGAGGCCATCGGCCTGCTGGCGAACGGCATGCGCGAGCTGGCCGACAACGCCATCGCCACCCTGAAGATCCGCCGCGACGTGGTGGCGCAGGCGTTGGACCGCAATCCCATCCTGGTCACCGCGCTCAATCCGGTGATCGGCTACGAGAAGGCCGCGAAGATCGCCAAGCGCGCCTACGCCGAGCAGCGCCCGGTGCTGGAGGTGGCGCTGGAAGACAGCGGCCTGGCCGAAAAGCAGCTGCGCAAGCTGCTGGATCCGGCGGCGCTGACCAAGGGCGGGATCAAGGGTTGAGCACGCGCCGCTGGCGCATGCGACTGCGGAATCGAAGCGGCCGCTAGTTCCCGTCGGGATTGAACACGATCGGCACCGACACTTCGGCCGCTACCGGCTGACCGTTGCGGGTGGCCGGCTGGAAGCGCCAGCGGCGCACCGCTTCCAGCGCAGCGCGGTCGAGATAACGGTTGCCGCTGCTTTGCGCCAGCGACTGCCGATCCACGCTGCCATTGGCGGCCACGGTCACGGTGATCCGCACGGTGCCGCCGGCGCCCATGCGCAGTGCTTCGCGCGGGTAGCGCGGTGCAGGGGTGGACAGCGGCTGCGGCTGGGCGCGGTCGCCGGGGGCCGGGGCGGACTGCGCCACCGGCGGCGGCCGCACGGGTGCTTCGATGATCCGCGGTTGGTCGCTGGCCGGGACTGCGGCCGGTTCGGTGACGCGGTCGCGGCCGACCGTGCGCAGGCCGCTGGCATTGCCGTCGCCGCCGTCGCTGCCGGCCAGGTCCGGCGGCAGCGGCACCGGCAGGGCGTCGGACTGGCCCGCGGCCGCCGCGGTGCCATCGGCCTTGTAGAAGTCGTGGTCGCGGCGGGAATTCAGCCACACCAGCAGGAACAGCAGCAGGCCGACGCCGAAGGCGATGGCCAGGCGGATCACCAGCTTGGACGGCAGCAGCGGCTGGCGCTGCGGGAGCTGCGGGTCGGGCGCGGACATGGCCGCATTCTTGCACAGCGCCCGTGTCTCGCTGTCATCACGGGCGCGCTCGGCGATAATGTGCGTTCACCCTCGTACCGCGAAGCTCCCATGCTCGATCCCGCCCTGCTGCGCTCCAATCCCGCCGATCTTGCCGAACGCCTGCGCGCCAGCCGCGGTTTCGAACTCGACGTCGCCCGCATCGAAGCGCTGGAAGCCAGCCGCAAGCAGATCCAGGTCCGCACGCAGGAGCTGCAGAACCTGCGCAATACCCGCAGCAAGCAGATCGGCATGCTCAAGGCCAAGGGCGAGGATGTTTCGGCGGTGATGGCGGAAGTGGCCGGCTTCGGCGAGGAACTGAAGACTTCCGAAGTGGAGTTGGAGCGCATCCGCGGCGAGATCGAAGCCATCGCTTCCGGCATCCCCAACCTGCCCGACGCCAGCGTGCCGCTCGGCGGCGGCGAGGCCGACAACGTCGAGCAGCACCGCTGGGGCACGCCGCGCGTGTTCGACTTCGAGGTGAAGGATCACGTCGAACTCGGCGCGCGCAACGGCTGGCTGGATGGCGAGACCGCGGCCAAGCTGTCCGGTTCGCGCTTCACCGTGCTGCGCGGCCAGCTGGCCCGCCTGCACCGCGCGCTGGCGCAGTTCATGCTGGACCTGCACACCGGCGAGCACGGCTACGAGGAAACCAACGTCCCGGTGATCGTGAACGCCGAGTCGATGCGCGGCACCGGACAGCTGCCGAAGTTCGAGGAGGACCTGTTCAAGGTTCCCCTGGGGTTCTTGGCGAGCGATGAGCGAATCGCAGAAATGCAATTGGCCGCACGCCGGTTCGCCGATGCGAAGATCGGAAATCTTGAATTTAAAGGTGCATCCGAATCGCCTTTGAGCGAAGACCACCAGCGGCTCGGCGAACTCCGCGGAGCAATTGCAAAGAACGAAACGGTGCGTTATCTCATTCCGACGTCGGAAGTGCCGCTGACCAATATCGTCCGCGACGAGATCCTCGACGGCGAGCGCCTGCCGCTGCGCATGACCGCGCACTCGATGTGCTTCCGCTCCGAAGCCGGCAGCGGCGGCCGCGACGTACGCGGGATGATCCGCCAGCACCAGTTCGAGAAGGTCGAACTGGTCAGCGTCGCGAAACCGGAGGAATCCGACGCCGAGCACCTGCGCATGACGCGGTGTGCCGAAACCGTGCTGGAAAAGCTGGGCCTGCCGTACCGCAAGGTGCTGCTGTGCACCGGCGACATGGGCTTCGGCGCCACCAAGACGTTCGACCTTGAAGTCTGGCTGCCCTCGCAGGACACCTACCGCGAGATCTCCTCCTGCTCCAACTGCGGCGACTTCCAGGCCCGCCGCATGCAGGCGCGCTGGCGCAATCCGGCCACCGGCAAGCCCGAGCTGGTGCATACGCTCAATGGTTCCGGCGTGGCGGTGGGGCGCGCGCTGATCGCGGTGATGGAGAATTACCAGAACGCCGACGGCAGCATCGACGTGCCGGAAGTGCTGCGTCCGTACATGGGCGGGGCCGAACGGATCGGCTGAGCGCGCCGACATGTGTCAACGAAAACGGGCCTGCAGGGGCCCGTTTTCGTGAAAAGCAGCTGGAGTCGGAGGCGCGGGCTGCGGGGCCGCACCGGTTGCGGGGCAGGGCACTGCGCGACACGCCGTGAATCCGTCCATGGAGGCTTCTCGGCGGCATCCCTGCCGCCGGGAGTCGCGCAGCACTCCACCCCGCAGCCCGTGCTCCGTGGGTAGGTTGAACAGCTCAGGCGGCCAGCGCCAATGACTCGCCGATCCGGGAGTGCGCCTCGGTCATGGCCGCGCTGCGGGATTCCGGGGAAATGGCAAGCCCTTCCGCGGTGACGAAGTTGACATCTTCGATGCCGAAGAAACCGAACACCTGGCGCAGGTAGGGCTCGATGAAATTGCGCCCTTCCTCCAGCGGGTACAGCCCGCCGTAGGTGCCGGCCACGATCACCTTCTTGCCACCGGCCAGGCCCACCGGGCCGGCTTCGGTGTAGCGGAAGGTCTGCCCGGCAACCGCCACCCGGTCGATCCAGGCCTTGAGCTGGCTGGGGATGCCGAAGTTGTACATCGGCACGCCGATGACCACCACGTCGGCGGCCAGGAACTCGTCCAGCGCGCGCTGCGCGCGGGCGGCCTGCACGGCATCCGCCTTGGCCAGGCCGGCGCCGTCCAGATGGGGCAGGGTGTGGGCGCCGGCCAGGTCGCGGTGGATCACTTCGATGCCGGCCACGTCGCGCTGCCAGCGGGCCACGATGGCGGCGGACAGTTCGCGGCTGGCGGAGTTTTCGGCGAGGATGCTGGAGTCCAGATGCAGCAGTTTCATGATGTGCGATCCCGTAAGTGCGGCACGGCCGCGATGGGCGCAATGTAGATCGTTGCTTTTTTGGGATAAAGTAAGTCAAATACTACTTTACGTTCCATATTTGGAATTGACGCCATGCAGGATCTCAACGACCTCTACTACTTCGCCGCGGTGGTCGACCACGGTGGATTCGCCGCTGCCGAACGCGCCCTGGGGATTCCCAAGTCGCGCCTGAGCCGGCGCATCAGCGCGCTGGAAGCCGAACTCGGCGTGCGCCTGCTGCAGCGCTCCACGCGGCGCTTCGCGGTCACCGATGTCGGCACCAGCGTGCACCGTCACGCGCAGTCGATGCTGGCCGAGGCGCAGGCCGCGCGCGAGGCGGTGGACCGGCTCAGCGCCGAGCCGCGCGGCAGCGTGCGGGTCAGCGTGCCGGTGTCGATGGCGCAGCAGCAGATGCCGAAGTTGCTGCCGGAGTTCATGGCCCTGCATCCGAAGGTGCGGGTGCAGTTGATCGTCAGCAACCGGCGCGTCGATGTGATCAACGAGGGCGTGGACGTGGCCATCCGCGTGCGCAGCAAGCTGGACGAGGACGGCAGCCTGGTGATGCGCAGCTTCGGCCAGATCCAGGAGCTGCTGGTCGCCAGCCCGAAGTACCTGGACCGCGCCGGCCGTCCGCGCACGCCGGAGGAACTGGCCGACCACGTCACCCTGAGCGTGAGCGAGGACGACGCCCGCCAGCGCTGGGAGCTGCACGGGCCCAATGGCGAGGTGCGTCGGATCGAGCTGCAGCCGCGGGTCACCGGCTTCGATTTCCCGATGATGCAGGCGATGGCGGAAGGCGGCGTGGGCATCACGTTGCTGCCGGAAACCATCTGCGCCGACGCGGTGCGCAGCGGCGCGCTGGAAGTGGTGCTGCCGGACTGGCGGCTGCCGCAGGGCATCGCGCATGCCGTGTTCGCCTCGCGCCGCGGCATGCTGCCGGCGGTGCGGGTGTTCATCGATTTCCTCGCCCAGAAGCTGCCGAAGATGCTCGAAGAGGCACGGCTGGAATGCAGCGACCCGGAATGCCTGAAGGCAAAGGCGAAGGCGCGGGCGGGCGGGAAGGCAAAGGCGGCGTAGGGATGGCGGAAGCGGTGAGATGGATTCGGCCCGTCCCTGGGCCTCACCCCGCGCTGTGCGCGGGGCAGCCTTCGGCTGTCCAGATCGGCAATCCTGCCGATCTGTCGAACTCACGATCCCGCTTTGCGGAGTGCAATGCGATTTGGCGGAAGCGGTGAGATTCGAACTCACGGATGGTTTGACCCATCGGCGGTTTTCAAGACCGCTGCCTTAAACCACTCGGCCACGCTTCCGTGCGGCGATTGTCGCACGCAGCCCTGCGCGCTG
>JANJSW010000241.1 GCA_024711415.1 Thermomonas sp.
GGCAGCAATGGCGCATCGGGCGCGAGCTGGCCGCCTGCAGCGGTATCGGCCTGCAGCGAGCAGCCCACCAGGTGCGTGCTGTGGGTGTGGATCACGCAGCGCGCCGGGGCGGCTGTGGCGGCCGATGCGCTGTAGATCTGCCGGTGCAGCGCAATGGTCTTGCTGGCCCGGTCGCCTGCCATTTGCTGTCCCTGCGCATCCAGCCGCGCCACGGCATCGCCCAGCGCCTGCGCCAACTGTGGATCGGCTTCCACCAGCTGCACATGGGTCGCGCCGCGCGAGGCGGCCTCCAGCCCCAGCGCGCCGCTGCCGGCGAACAGGTCAAGCACGCGCGCGCCCGGCAGCACCGGCTGCAGCCAGTTGAACAGGGTTTCGCGGACGCGGTCGGACGTCGGCCGCAGGCCTGGCCGGTCGGGCACCGGCAAGCGCGTGCCGCGCCACTGGCCGGCGATGATGCGAACGCTTCCGACGCCACCCGCGGCGGGCTTGCCACGGCGCGCGTTCATCGGGGCGAACAGGGGGCGAGTGCTAACATGACCGCCATTCTCCGACATTCCCACGGCCTCATGGTCAGCTGGTTCCGCCGCAAGAAACCCGACGCGCAAACCCCCTCGCCGGAAGCGGCCCAGCCCCCTGTTCCGAATGCCGCTGCGGCCGAGCTGCCGCCGGATGCAGCACTGCCGGCGCCGTCGCCCCTGCCGGAGCCCGGGATCGTCGACGTTGCGGTTGCCGAGCCTGCGCATGCCGAACCCGCGGCCGCCGGCAAGCCCGGCTGGCGCGAACGCCTGCGCGGCAGTGCGTTCGCGCGCAGCTTCAGCGGCCTGTTCTCGCGCAACCCCAAGCTCGACGACGAGCTGCTGGACGAAATCGAAACCGCCCTGCTCACCGCCGACGTCGGCGTGACTGCCAGCACCGCGCTGGTGGAATCGCTGCGCAAGCGCATGAAGGCGCGCGAATTCGCCGATGCCAGCGCGCTGCTGCAGGCGCTGCGCGCCGACCTGGTCGCGCTGCTGGTGCCGGTGGCGAAACCGCTGCAGATCGATGCTTCGAAGAAGCCTTTCGTGCTGCTGACCATCGGCGTCAACGGCGTCGGCAAGACCACCACCATCGGCAAGCTGGCCCGCCGCTACAAGGACGAGGGCCGCAGCCTGATGCTGGCGGCCGGCGACACCTTCCGCGCCGCCGCCGTCGCCCAGTTGCAACTTTGGGGCGAACGCAACGGCGTAGCGGTCGTCGCGCAGGGCCAGAACGCCGATGCCGCCTCGGTGGCGTTTGATGCGCTGCAGGCGGCGAAGTCGCGCGGCGTGGACGTGCTGATCGCCGACACCGCCGGCCGCCTGCACACGCAGGGCGGGCTGATGGACGAACTGGCCAAGGTCGCCCGCGTGCTGCGCAAGCTCGACGCCGAGGCGCCGCACGAGGTGCTGATGGTGATCGACGGCACCACCGGCCAGAACGCAATCAACCAGGTGCGCAAGTTCAACGAGAAGATCCCGGTCACCGGCTTGGTGGTCACCAAGCTCGACGGCACCGCCAAGGGCGGCGTGGTGTTCGCGCTGGCCCGCGAGTTCGGCATCCCGATCCGCTACGCCGGCATCGGCGAGCGTCCGGAAGACCTGCGCGTGTTCGATGCCGAGGCCTTCGTCGATGCGCTGTTGCCGGCCGAACTGGGGCGGGCCTGACCCGCTGGCTGCGCCGGTACTCACGCCCGCACGGCGTGCACGGCCCATGCCGCATGATGTCGCGCAATGGACGAGATGGTTGACGCCATAAAGCGCGATCCGGACGCGAGCCCACGCAGGCCCCTGCTGCGACGGTTGCTGCGCGGCGTCGCGATTCTCCTCGCCCTGCTGCTCGGTCTCCTGCTGCTGGCGGGCTGGCTGCTGCAACCCCGGCGCGCGGGCGCGACGCTGCTGTCGCTGGCCGGCAATGCGCTGGGCCTGCAGCTGCGCGCGCAGGACATCGACTATCGCCTGCGCGGCACGCCGCAGCTGGTGCTGCGCAACGTGGAGGCAAAACGCCCCGACGACACCACCGCACTGCTGCGCGCCAAGCGCGTGTTCGTCTCGCTGCCCTGGCGCACGCTGCGCAGTCGCGGCGCCGACCTGACCGTACAGCGCATCGAGCTGGACGCGCCGGTGCTGGATATCCCCGCGCTGCAGCGCTGGCTGGCCACCCGCCCGTCCAGCGGGAAAACCCGCATCCCCGTGCTGACCAGCGGCCTGCGCGTGCGCGACGGCCGCATCGACAACGACGACTGGCACATCGACGGGCTCGCCATCGACCTGCCTTCCCTGCATCCGCAGCGGCCGCTGCGCGCGCAGGTGCGCGGGCGCTACCTCGATGCACCGCTTTCCATCCCCGCCGACCTCGCCATCGCCGTCGCCCATCCGCAGCGTCTGCTGGATGGTGCGCCCACCGGCGTCGCTGGCGTCGGCACGCTGACGCTGGCCGGCGCCGGCTGGCAGGTCCCTGCGCAGGTGTTCCTGGCCGGGCCACTGCGACTGGGCAAGGACTCGGTACTGATGAAGCCGGCCAAGGTCGGCATCGCCGCGCGCTATCTGTCCGGCTCCACCAGCGCGCCATTCCGGCTTGGCCTGCACGGCCCGATGGCGTTCAACAACGCGATCTGGCGGTTGGTGCCGGTGACCGTGGTGCTGGACGGCGACGACCTGGTGCCGGATGCACGCGCGCGCGGCAGCGTGTCGGTGGGACGGCGCCTGCGCCTGCATCTGGACGGCGCGATGGCCGCCTGGCCACGAAGCTGGCCCGCACTGCCGCCGCCACTGTCGGCATCCACCTCGCAGCTGCCGTTCGCGCTGGACTACAAGGGCGCAATGGCGTTTTCCGACCCCGCGTCGCTGGCCCTGCAGCGCGACGCCACCGCGCTGGACGCGCGCTTCCGCCTGCCGGAGGTTATGGCATGGCTGAACGCAGGCAGCGCCGGCTCGCCGCTGCCGCCACTGACCGGGACGCTGTCCACGCCCAGGGTCGAAATCGCGGGTGCGACGCTGGAAGGCGTGGAAGTCGAGCTGGGCGAAGAATGAGCGCACGCACCCCGCCCGCCCCGCGTCGATCCGGTCGCCGCGAAGCAGGCGACGCTTCGCCCGGACAGCCAGCGCGCGGCCTCGCCGACGGCGAAATCGCCGCGCGCCTGCTGGCATGGTTCGACCGCCATGGCCGCGTCGACCTGCCGTGGCAGCATCCGCGCACGCCCTACCGGGTCTGGCTGAGCGAGATCATGCTGCAGCAGACGCAGGTGTCGGTGGTGACGGGCTACTTCAACCGCTTCGTCAGCGCCCTGCCCGACCTGCCGGCGCTGGCGCGCGCATCGCAGGACGAAGTACTGGCGCTGTGGTCCGGGCTGGGCTACTACGCCCGCGCGCGCAACCTGCACGCGACCGCGAAGCTGTGCATGGAGCGCCACGGCGGCGACCTGCCGCGCGACCTCGATGCGCTCATCGCGTTGCCCGGCATCGGCCGCAGCACCGCCGGCGCGATCCTGACGCAGGCATGGAACGATCGCGCGCCTATCCTCGACGGCAACGTCAAACGCGTGCTGTGCCGGCTGTTCGGCATCGAAGGCTGGCCGGGCACGCCCGCGATCGAAAAGAAGCTGTGGTCGATCGCCGCCACCCTGCTGCCGGAGGCGCGGCTTGCCGACTGGACCCAGGCGCAAATGGATTTCGGTGCCACCCTGTGCACCCGCGCCAGTCCCGCCTGCGCGATCTGCCCGCTGCAGGACGTCTGCGTGGCCCGCCGCGAAGGCCGCATCGCCGAACTGCCGGCAGCCAAGCCGGGCAAGCCGCTGCCGCAACGCGAAACCCGGATGCTGATCGCAGAGGATCCCGAAGGCCGGGTGCTGCTGTGGCGGCGGCCGCCGACCGGGATCTGGGCATCGCTGTGGTCGCTGCCGCAGCACGAGAACCTCGAAGAGGCGCAGGCATGGTTCCAGCGCCACCTCGATGGCGATCTCGCCAGTGCGCGCGCCCTGCCCGCGCTGGACCACGGCTTCACCCACTTCCGCCTGCGCATCCATCCGCGGCTGATCGCCGTCAACGGCACGCGCGCGGCCATCGGCGATAATGCCGACCTGCGCTGGGCAAGCCGCGCGGAACTCGCCGCGATCGGCCTGCCCGCGCCGGTGCGGAAACTGCTTCAGGAGCAAACCGAATGACCCGCAAGGTGCACTGCGTGGTGGACGACATCGACACCGACGGCCTGGACTTCCCGCCGTGGCCGGGCGAAGCCGGCAAGCGGGTGTTCAACGAGGTCGGCAAACCGGCCTGGCAGCGCTGGCTGGCGCACCAGACCATGCTCATCAACGAGAACCGGATCTCGCCGATGAACCCGGAACACCGCGCCTTCCTCGAGGCGCAGATGGTGAAGTACCTGTTCGAAGGCGGCGCCGACCGCCCGCCCGGTTACGTGCCGGAAGCCTGAGCCGCGGCTTTCTCGCGCAGCGCCTTTTCGGCCGCCCGCAGCGCCTTCACGTCGAGCGGGCGGATTTCCTGGATCAGGCAGCTGAGCTGCGAACCGGGCGCGATCACCTTGTCGAACCTGGACAGGGTCATCCCGCTGAAGGACGACAGCCCGATGAAGGGCGAGCCGTTGCTCCACTGCAGGCATGGCCCGGACAGGCGCAGCAGCCAGCTTTCGTTGGGCCGCAGCTGCAGGGCCACATGCTGGTCGTCGATGCGATCCCAGCTGATCGGCTCCAGGTAGCGGATCTGGTTCACCGGCGCGCCTGCGTGCTGCTCGTACAGGGCCAGACGTTCGGTATCGCTGAGCCGGCCGGTGGCGCAGCCCACCAGCACCAGCGCGATTGCAGCGGCGATGATCGCTTTCATGGCGTTCTCCTGACCGGTGGATGGCTCCATCCTCCTCCCCCGATGCGGAACGCCTGCTTAGCGGTTCCGGCGCACCCGCGCCCGCCGCCGCGGAAATGGCTTGCCCAACCGCCCGGCGATCCGTATCATGCGCGGCTCGCAACACAGCTTGGCTCGGTAGCTCAGTTGGTAGAGCAGGGGATTGAAAATCCCCGTGTCGGCGGTTCGATTCCGTCCCGAGCCACCATTTGCAACGCAAGCCCTGCAACGGTTCCAGCCATTGCGGGG
>JANJSW010000290.1 GCA_024711415.1 Thermomonas sp.
GTGGTCTTCAGCGTGCCGTCGTCCTGCAGCATGTTCAGCGCCGCCGCGGTGAACGCCTTGGTGTTGGAGGCGATGGCGAACATGGTGTGCTCGTCCACCTTCGCAGGCTTGCCCATCTCGCGCACGCCGTAGCCGCGCGCCATCACCACCTGCCCGTCCTTGACGATGGCCACTGCCACGCCGGGCACGTCGAACTGCTTCTGCACCGCTTCGACGTAGGCATCGAAACGGGCCAGCCGCGCCGCATCCGGCAGCGGCGCAGCCAGCGGCGCGCGGGTGTCGTCGATCAGGAACGGCCGCGATACGGTCCGCTCGGCCTGCTGCGCCGACACCGGCGCGGCGGTGGCAAGGGTCAGGGCCAGGGCGACGGCCAGCGGGGCGTTGCGCATGACGGGGCTTCCTCAGGGATCGAAAGCGCCGAGTATGCCGGCGCAGGTGCCCCGACGCGATGCGCCATCGGTCATGCGCGCCCGGCGGGCAAGCCCGCGATAATGCGCGGATGCGAAGCCCCGACACCACCCGCGCGCTCTGGCAAATCCACTTCTGCGTGCTGCTGTGGGGCTTCACCGCCATCCTCGGAAAACTCATTTCGCTGCCGGCGCTGCCACTGGTGTGGTGGCGGATGCTGATCGTGGTGGCGGCACTGGCGCTGCTGCCCAAGGTCTGGCGCGGACTGCGCGCGATGCCGGCGCGCAGCCGCTGCGCCTATGCCGGTATCGGCGCGCTGGTGGCGCTGCACTGGCTGACCTTCTACGGCGCGATCAAGCTGGCCAACGCCTCGGTGGCCGCCACCTGTATCGCCTTTGCCACCCCGATGACCGCGCTGATCGAGCCGCTGCTCACCCGGCAGAAGTTCCAGCCGCGCGACCTGCTGCTGGGGTTGGCCTCGCTGCCCGGCATCTGGCTGGTGGTCGGCGGGGTGCCCGCCGGCATGCATGCCGGGATCGTGGCCGGCGTGGCGTCGGCCGCGCTGGTGGCGCTGTTCGGCACCCTCAACAAGCGCATGGTCGATGGCGGCGATCCGCTCACCGTCACCGCGCTGGAATTGGGCGCCGGCACCCTGATGCTGACCCTGCTGGCGCCGTTGATGCCGCTGCTGGTGCCCGCCTTCGCCGGCCCGCTGTTGGTGCTGCCGTCCACCACCGACACGCTGTGGCTGGTACTGCTGGCGCTGGCCTGCACGCTGCTGCCGTTCGCGCTTTGCCTGGTGGCGCTGCGCCACCTGTCCGCCTTCACCGCGCAGCTGTCGGTGAACCTGGAGCCGGTCTATGCCATCGTGCTGGCCGCGATCCTGTTCAACGAACAGCAGGAACTGTCGCCGCGCTTCTACCTCGGCGTCGCCATCATCCTCGGCGTGGTGTTCGCGCAGGGCCTGCTGGCCGGCCGCCGCCAGCCGGCGCATGTCGAGCAGGTCGGCGTGAGCGAATCCCACCATCTCGCCGACTGACACCACATCCCGACGCATCGCCACGGAGCTCCACCCATGCAGGCAACCCAGGCCATCGATTTCGAACTGGACCGCGACTACATCGAGCTGAACCAGCTGCTGAAGCTCGCCGGCCTGTGCGATTCCGGCGGCGCCGGCAAGCAGCTGGTGGCCAGCGGCGCGGTGCGGGTGGACGGCCTGCCGGAACAGCGCAAGACCGCCAAGATCCGCGCCGGCCAGACCGTGCAGCTGGGCGACGTGCTGATCCGCCTGCGCGACATCAGCTGACCCCGCAAACACGAACACGCCGGGCACGGCCGCCTCGTTTACCCTTGCCGCTGGCAATCGCGGACGACTGGCTATGACCCTGTTGGCACTGGTGATCCTCGCGGCGCTCGCGGTCTGGGCGATGCTGGCCTACAACCGGCTGGTGCGGCTGCGCAACCAGCACCGCACCGCCTGGGCCGACATCGACGTGCAGCTGCAGCGCCGGCACGACCTGGTGCCGCAGCTGGTGACCGTGGCGCAGGCCTATGCCGCGCACGAGCGCGCCACGCTGGAAGCGGTCACCGAACTTCGCGCGCAGGCGCAGGCGGCGCACGGCGCGGCCCGGCAAGGCCAGGCCGAAGCGGCGCTGGAACAGGCGCTGGGCCGGCTGATCGCGCTGCGCGAGGCCTACCCCGACCTGAAGGCGAACCAGAACTTCGCCCAGCTCTCGTCCGCGCTGGTGGAAGTCGAGGAACACCTGCAGTACGCACGGCGCTTCTACAACGGCGCGGTGCGCGACTACAACGACGCCACCCAGCGCTTCCCCGCGCTGCTGGTGGCGCGCGGCTTCGGTTTCGCCGCGGCGGAATTCTTCCAGGCCGAAGGCGACAGCCGCGCCGCACCGAAGCTGGAGCTGGCATCGTGATCCGCGCGCTGCTGCTGGCCACGTTCGCCCTGCTGTCGGCGCTGCCGCTGCAGGCGCGGGCACAGGAACGCATCCTGTCCTACGACAGCACGGTGGCGGTGAACGCCGACGGCAGCATGGACGTGGAGGAACGCATCCGCCTGCGCGCCGAGGGCGAGGCGATCCGCCGCGGCATCTACCGCGACTTCCCCACCCGCTATCGCGACCGCCACGGCAACCGCGTGGTCGTCGACTTCACGGTAAAGGACGTGCTGCGCGACGGCCGGCCGGAGCCGTGGTTCACGGAAAGACTATCCAACGGCGTGCGCCTGAATACCGGCAACGACGACTTCCTGCCGGTGCCGGCGGAATACACCTACACCCTGCGCTACCGGACCAGCCGCCAGCTGGGCTTCTTCGCCGACCACGACGAGCTGTACTGGAACGCGATCGGCACCGGCTGGGCCTTCCCCATCGAGGGCGGCAGCGTGGACGTGCGCCTGCCGCGCACCGTCGCCGCCAGCGAGCTGCGCGCCGAGGGCTACACCGGCGCGCAGGGCGCGCAGGGCCAAGGCTTCGTCGCTTCGTTGCCGGCACCGGGAATGGCGCACTGGCAGCTGACCCAGCCGCTGGCGCCGCAGGAAGGGCTGACCATCGTGCTCTCCTTCCCCAAGGGCGTGGTGGTCGCGCCCACCGCCGCGCAGCGCGCGTGGTGGCTGCTGCGCGACAACCGTGGCGTGCTGGTGGCGCTGGCCGCGCTGCTGGCCATGCTGGCCTACATGCTGCGCCGCTGGCGGCGGGTCGGCCGCGACCCCGCGCCCGGCATCATCATCGCGCGCTACCAGCCACCGGCCGGCTATTCGCCGGCGGCGCTGCGGTTCATCCGCCGCATGGCCAGCGACACCCGCTGCATCACCGCCGACCTGCTGGCGCTGGCGGTGGCCGGCCACCTGCGCATCGAGCGCGAGAAGGGGCTGCTGAAGGACGACTGGACCCTGCATCACCTGCCGGGTGGTGAGGTCGCAGCGCTGGCTGACTCGCCGCGGGCGCTGCTGGCCGGGCTGTTCCGCGACGGCGACACGCTGGAACTGAAGAACAGCAACCATGCGCTGCTGCAGGCGGCCATCGCGGCGCAGACCAAGGTCATGGAAAAGGCCTATGCCGGGCGCATGTTCCAGCGCAATTACGGCAGCATGGGGGTCGCCTTCGCGATCGGCGCGGTTGGACTGGCGCTGGCGGCGGCGGTATCGGGCGGCGGCGGCCTCCTGCTGATCGCGATCATCGGCGCACTGATGCTGGCGGCGGTGATCACCTTCGCTTTCCTGGTGCCGGCACCGACCGCGGAAGGCCGCAAGCTGCTGGACGAAATCGAAGGATTGAAGCTGTATCTCGGCGTGGCCGAACGCGACGAACTGGCGCGCATGCCGGGGCCGGACGCACCGCCACCGCTGGACGCGCAGCGCTACCAGTTCCTGCTGCCGTACGCGCTGGCGCTGGACGTGGAAGCGGCGTGGACGGAGAAGTTCACCGCCGCGGTCGGCACCGCGGCAGCGGAAGCGGCAACCGCCAACATCGGCTGGTACCACGGCGGCAACCTCACCAGCCTGAACCAGCTCACCAGCAGCCTGGGCAGCAGCCTCGGCTCGCAGATCGCCTCGGCGTCCTCACCACCGGGCAGTTCCTCCGGCGGCGGCGGCGGCGGCTTCTCCGGCGGCGGTGGCGGCGGTGGCGGTGGCGGCGGGCGCTGACGCCGGCAAATCAATCGCGCGGCAACCAGCCGCAGCGCGAGTTACGGATGGGCCACCGCAGCATCGTCGCCGGCGGCGTGCTCGGCAGCATCGGGTGCGGCAGTGCCCGGGCCATCGCCCGCCGCCACATCCGCCGGTGCCGGCTCCGCGGGCATCGCCAGCACCGCGCCGTCCAGTTCCGCCATCGGGCTTTCGATCGGGCACTGCGGGTCGGGGAAGCCGTAGCGCGCACGCAGGGCCAGGCCGCAGGCATTGATGTCGGCCACGTCCTGGTGGGCGGCGTCGGCCGGCTGCACGCACTGCGCCTCGTAGGCACGACGGAAGTCGTCGCGGCGGCGCAGGAACTCGGTGCCGCAGCGGCGCGCCAGGCGGATGCGGTCGAGGTCGTCCTCCACCGCGTTGGACCCGGCCAGGCCGAAATCCTCCAGCTCCCGGTCGGTGAGGATGTGCAGGGTGCGGTTGGGCACCGTGGTCATCAGGTCGTAGACCTCGATCGAGGCACCGTTGCGCTCCAGGTAGTTGCGCAGGTCGTCGCTGATCCTGCGCAGCTCCTCGCCCAGCTCCTTGCGCGAGGTGGCGGTGGAGCGCAGCCGGATCATCCGGTGGATGCCCACCTGCCCCACGATCACGCGCATGTCGCCGGCCGCCAGCAACAGTACGCAGGCGCTGTGGCAGACCGAATCGGCGCGCACCCAGATGGTCCAGTCGTTCTCGCCGATGGCGTCGCCGGCACGCATGGCCGACTCCACGCTGCCGCCGCCGGAATCGATGTCGAGGATGCGCTTGCCGATGCCCAGGTCGCCCGCCACCCTGCCCGCGCGCTCGGCCAGCGCGGCGAAGCTCTGGGTCATTCGACCCTTGTAGCGCAGTCGCACCAGGCCGGTGCCGCGGCAGTCCTGCATGGCGCCGCGCAGGTCGATGTAGGCCAGCGACAGCACCGGCCGGCCGTCGCCCTGCCGATAGTCGGCGCCGCAGTCCACCCACGCATCGCCGGCTTCCAACCGCACCGGCGACCAGTCGATCTCCGCCTGCGGCTTGCGCTGGACCACCGGCGCCGGCGCCTCCAGCGCATCGGTGCTGGCGCTGGTTTCGGCGTCGGGCGTGCGGCTGCAGGCGGCGGCCAGCAGCAGGCAGGCCGCGAACGGGATCCAGCGGAAGCTCATCGAACGCATCGCGTGGTGGTGGGGCCATCCAGTCTAGTGCCGATGGCCGCGCGACCGCCGAACCGACGATGAACCGGCGCCGCTGTCCGCCCCGGCCCGCGCTTCCCGTTGGCCCAGCGGCAACCTTTGGAGCCGCGGCATGAGCGCCTCGAACTTCCTCAATGAACTCAAGCGCCGCCAGATCTATCGCGGCGGGGTGATGTACGTGGTCGCCGGCTGGGTGATCGTGCAGGTGGCCAGCACCGTGTTCCCGGTCTTCGACATCCCGGGCTGGGCGATCCGGCTGGTGGTGGTGGCGATCATGCTGGGCTTCCCGCTGGCACTGGTCGGGCTGTGGATGTTCGAGAGCCACGCTGGCCGCAACGCGCCAGCACCGGCGCCGCCGGTGGAGCGCCGTCGCGGCAGCGACCGCGACAGTGCCGCGCTGGCCCAGCTGGTCGAGAGCGAGCGCGCCGAGCGGCAGCGCGCCAACGAGGAGCTGCTGGCCGCGCTCGGGCGGATGCAGGGCGCCCCGCCGTCCTCGCAGGCCTTCCCGGCACGATCCGCGGCCGACACCCCGCCGCCGCGCCGTTCGCGCATCGGCGGCGTGCTGTTGGCGGTGTTCGTGACCGTACTCGCGGCCTGGGGCATCTGGATCCTGATCGCCCCCACCGGCGCGGTGCCGCAGGTCGACGACGCCGGCAAGCTCACGCAGCAGTACGTCCTGCCGGCCTACCGGCAGATCGAACAACTCGGCGCGACGCTGCTGGCACCGTTGCTGCGCAAGCTCGGGCTCGAAATTCCGCCGGAACGCGCGTTCACCGCGCTGATGCTGCTGCTCGCCCTGCTGGTCCTGCGCCACCTGTACCGCTCGATGGCACACGCGCGGCGCCAGCATGCCCGCTGAGCGGGCAGCGCGATGATGCCCGCCGAATGCCGGGCGCCAGCACTCCACGCCACGGACCGACACGCTTCGGGTCAACGCGCCATGCAGGCCTTCCAGCGCGCTTCCACCCGCCCGGCAAACCAGGCGGTGGTCAGCGGACGGGTGATCTTGGGGCTCTGCAGCGCGATGTCCGGCACCCGCGCGCGCGGCACCGGCCGGCCGGCACCGGCGTGGTCGGCGATCGCGAACACGCTGCGATACAGCGCCGTGCCGGCGAACGCGGCGCTGCGGCCCTTGGCGAGGTCTGCGCGGATGCCGGCAGCGTCCATCCCCAGTCGCGCGTCGATGCTGCGCAGCGCCGCCTCGGTCGCGCCCGGCCTGTCCATCGGCGCGCCCGGCACCAACAGGTCGCCATCGCGCACCAGCTTGACCCCGCTGGCGATCGCCGCCGCCTGCTGGAAGGCGGCGTTGCGGCTGGCGTACCAGCCGGCGTTGAAATCGGCGAAGCGGTACAGCGGCCGCGGATAATCGACCGGATAGCCCAGCAGGTGCTTGATGCCGAAATACAGCCCGCCGCGGCGGCCGAACACCTCGCGCCGGATCGAGCCGTCGGGCGTGTACGGATAACCGCGCGCGTGGCGTTCGGCGAAATCCACCCGCACCTGCATCGGCCCGCCGGTGCGTACCGGGTTCAACCCGGTCAACAGCCTGCCGCTGCCCAGTGGCAGGCGCGCGATCATCGCTTCGTACAGCTCGCTCATCTCGCGCTCGCTGCGCAGCGCCTGCAGCTGCTGCGCGTAGCTGCGGCCATCCGGCCCGCGCAGCGCCAGCGCCGCATCCACCACGAAGCCCGGCACATGCTTCTCCGCCGCCCGCCGGCGGATCTCCGCGATCGCGATGCCGCCCAGCCCGGGCACCGGCGGATCGGCGCGATAGCCCGATTCCTGCTCCACCACCGCCAGCACCGCGCACAGGTTGGACGAGGACGGCTCGATCCGCTGGGCCGAAAACGCGGCCTGGATGTCGCGGGCCCAGCCTTCGCGGTCATGCAGGGTGGCCGGCAGCTTGCGCAGCAGTTCGGCGTGCACCTGTTCCGGCGTGCGCTGCGACTGGCATGCGGAAAGGCCGGCGATGGCCAGGCACAACATGGTGGATGCGAGCCATCCGGAAGATCGATGCATCGGCGTCATGCGGCGCGGCCGGGGGAGTCCGGCGCAGGCTAGCAAACCGGGCTGAACGGCATCCGCTGATTCGGCAGCCGGGCCAGCCAGCGGATGCGGGCCGGCGGCCTGCAGCAGCGATAATGGGCAATGACCATGCCCGCCACCTTCGCCGACCTCGCCCTTGCGCCCTCGCTGCGCGCCGGCCTCGACGCGCTCGACTACACCACCCTCACGCCCGTCCAGGCACAGGCGCTACCGGCCATCCTCGAAGGCCGCGACCTGATCGCGCAGGCGCCCACCGGCAGCGGCAAGACCGCCGCGTTCGGTCTGGGCCTGCTGCAACGGATCGACCCCGCGGCCGGCGGCACGCAGGCGCTGGTGCTCTGCCCCACCCGCGAGCTGGCCGACCAGGTGGGCAAGCAACTGCGCAAACTGGCCACCGGCATCGCCAACCTCAAGCTGTCGGTGCTGTGCGGCGGCATCCCGCTGGCGCCGCAACTGGCCTCGCTGGCGCACGCGCCGCAGGTGGTGGTGGGCACGCCGGGACGGGTGCTGGAGCTGGTGCAGAAGGATGCGCTGGACCTGCGCGGCGTGCACGTGCTGGTGCTGGACGAGGCCGACCGCATGCTCGACATGGGCTTCGACGAGCCGATCCGCGCGCTGGTCAAGCGCACCCCGAAAACGCGGCAAAGCCTGCTGTTCTCGGCCACCTACCCCGACGCCATCCGCGCGCTGGCGACCGCGATGCTGCGCTAGCCGCTGGAAGTCAGCGTCGGCGGCGGCGCCCAGCCAGCCACCATCGAAACGCATTTCTTCGAGGCCGAACCCGCCCGTCGCGCGCCGCAGCTGGCCGCGCTGCTGCTGCAGTTCAACCCGGAATCCACCGTGGTGTTCTGCAACATGCGCAAGGACACCGAGGAAGTGGTGGGCTCGCTGGCGCACTACGGCTTCACCGCGCTCGCGCTGCACGGCGACATGGAGCAGCGCGACCGCGAGGAGGTGCTGGTGCGCTTCGCCAACCGCAGCTGCAACGTGCTGGTGGCCAGTGACGTGGCCGCGCGCGGGCTGGACATCGACGACATCGGCGCGGTGGTGAACTACGAACTGCCTACGGATGCGGACACCTACCTGCACCGCATCGGCCGCACCGGCCGCGCCGGCCGCGATGGGCTGGCGTTGAGCCTGGTCGCGTCGGGCGAACGCAACCGCGCCGCGCTGATCGAGGAACGCCAGGGAAACCCGATCCGCTTCGAACGTATCGCCGCGCTGGAAGGCAAGCCGCGCGGGGTGCCGCAGGCGGCCATGGCCACCCTGCGCATCGACGCCGGCCGCACCGACAAGCTGCGCCCCGGCGACATCGTCGGCGCACTCACCGGCGAGGCCGGGCTGGCGAAAGAGGCGGTCGGCAGGATCGACGTCTATCCCACCCGCAGCTACGTGGCCATCGCCCGCGGCCAGGCCGACCGCGCGCTGGAGCGCCTGCGCGCCGGCAAGATCAAGGGCCGGCGCTTCCGCATCCACCGGCTGTAGGCCGAGCGGCGCGGCCTCCGTGCGGGCTAGGTCGCGCCCGTTGCCGGCACGGCATGCCGCGGCAGCGCCAGCGAAATGACCGCTGCCAGCGCGACGAATACCGCCGAGATCGCCAGGCAAGCGCCCAGCCCCGCCTGCTGGAACACCCAGCCGGACAGCACCGTGCCCAGCAGGCGGCCCAGCGCGTTGGCCATGTAGTAGAAGCCGACGTCCAGCGACACGCCGTCCTCGCTGGCGTAGCTGACGATCAGGTAGCTGTGCAGCGACGAATTGATCGCGAACAGCACGCCGAACACCATCAGGCCGATGATGAGCACGGCCTGCGCCGCGTACTCCCGTGCCAGCAGCGCCGCCATCACCGCCGGGATGATCGCCAGCAGCGTTGCCCAGCCGAACGCCGCGCGGCCGTCCGGGACTTCGCCGCCGCGTCGGCCGGTGACGTACGGCGCCAGCGACTGCACCAGTCCGTAGCCGATCACCCACGCGGCCAGGAACCCGCCCACCTGCCAGAAATCCCAGCCCAGCGACTGCGCCAGGAACACCGGCAGGGCGACCACGAACCACACGTCGCGTGCGCCGAACAGGAACAGCCGCGCCGCCGACAGCAGGTTGATCGCACGGCTCTTGGACAGCAGGTCGCGGAACCTGGGCTTGTGCTTCGCCTTGCCCAGGTCGCGCTTGAGCAGGGCCAGACTCGACAACCACACCAGCGCCAGCGCGACAGCCATGGCGGCAACCGAAGCCTTGAACCCGACCACGCTCAACAGCGCGCCACCGAGGAAGAACCCGATTCCCTTCAGCGCATTCTTGGAGCCCGTGAGCGCAGCCACCCAGCGGTAGAGCGTGCCCTGCCGCTCGCCCGGCACCAGCAGCTTGATGCTGCCCTTGGCGCTCATCTTGTTGAGATCCTTGGCGATGCCGGACAGCGCCTGCGCCGCCATCACCCACGGCACCGTCAGCAGCGCCGATGGCACCAGCAGCATCGACAGGGCCACCACCTGCATCGCCAGCCCGAGGTTCATCGTGCGATTGAGCCCAAGGCGTGCGCCCAGCCAGCCGCCGACGAGGTTGGTGATGACGCCGAAGATCTCGTAGAACAGGAACAGCATCGCCACCTGCAGCGGCGAATAGCCCAGCTGGTGGAAGTGCAGCACCACCAGCATGCGCAGCGCGCCGTCGGTCAGGGTGAACGCCCAGTAATTGCCGGTGACCAGCAGGTACTGGCGAACGTCCGGCGACAGCCGCGCAAGCATCGGCTCAGCCCGCCCTGCCGACCAGCCGCACCAGCTCGGCGGTGCGGTTCACGTAGCCCCATTCGTTGTCGTACCAGGCGTAGAGCTTCACCTGGGTGCCGTTGATGACCATCGTGGACAACGCATCGATGATGCTGGAGCGCGGGTCGGTCTGGAAATCGATCGACACCAGCGGGCGGGTTTCATAGCCCAGCACGCCCTTGAGTTCGCCTTCGGCCGCCGCCTGCAACAACTGGTTGACCTCCTCCACCGTGGTCGCACGCTCCACCTCGAACACGCAGTCGGTCAGCGAGGCATTGGTCAGCGGCACGCGCACCGCGTGGCCGTTCAAGCGCCCCTTGAGTTCGGGGAAAATCTCGGCGATGGCGGTGGCCGAACCGGTCGAAGTCGGGATCAGGCTGCTGCCGCAAGAGCGCGCGCGGCGCAGGTCCTTGTGGGGGGCGTCGACGATGACCTGCGTGTTGGTCAGGCTGTGGATGGTGGTCAGGCTGCCGTGGCGGATCCCCAGGCCCTCGTGGATCACCTTGACCACCGGCGCCAGGCAGTTGGTCGTGCACGAGGCCGCGGACACGATGCGATGCCGCGCGGGATCGAAGCGCTCATGGTTCACGCCCATGACCACGTCCAGCGCACCGGGCGACTTGACCGGCGCGGTCACCACCACGCGCTTCACGCCCTGGTCCAGGTACGGCTGCAGCACGTCGGGCTTGCGGAACTTGCCGGACGCCTCGATCACCACGTCGCAGCCGGACCAGTCGGTGGCAGCCAGCTCCTTGTTGCGGCTGACCGGGATGCGCACGCCATCGATGAGCAATGCATCGCCATCGGCGGTCGCCTCGCGCGCCCAGCGCCCGTGCACGGAATCGAAATTCAGCAGGTGCGCCAGCGTCGCCGCATCGCCGGCCGGATCGTTGATGTGGACGAACTGCAGCTCGGGATTGCCCCAGGCCGCGCGCAAGGTGAGGCGGCCCATGCGGCCGAAACCGTTGATGCCAACGCGAATAGCCATGGTGGATCCTCAGTTTTTGCTGTGGGCGAGGATCAGGTCCTCGATCGACTTCGGTGCCAGCACGCGGCCGGTGGAGACCACGGTGTCGTCGATCGCCAGGCCGGGGGTGGACATCACCCCGAGTGCCGCGATCTCGGCGATGTCGGTGACCTTGACGATCTCCGCGTCGCGGCCCATGTTGTCCAGCGCGCGCCGCGTGTTGTCGGCGAGCATCACGCACTTGGAACAACCTTGCCCCAGGATCTTGATGCGCATGCTGCGGTCCTCGATCAGGTGAAAAGAAATGCGGTGGCGTTGAACAGCAGGCCGATCACGACGATGCCGGCAACGACGATGGCGAAGAAGGTCGCCAGCAGGCGCGCCTTGACCACGCGCTTGAGCATGATCAGCGACGGCAGCGACAGCGCGGTGACCGCCATCATGAAAGCAAGCACGGTGCCCAGCCCGACGCCCTTGGCGACCAGCGCCTCGGCGATCGGCAGGGTGCCGAAGATGTCCGCATACACCGGCACGCCGGCCAGTACCGCCACCGGCACCGCCCACCACTTGTCCTGGCCCAGCAGTGCGGTGATCGCGTCCTGCGGGATCCAATTGTGGATCGCGGCACCCACACCCACGCCGATCAGGATGTACGGCCACACGCGGCGCACGATCTCCAGCACCTGGTCGCGCGCGTAGGCCGCGCGCTCGCGCCGGCTCAGCGCCTGAGGGGCCACGTCCAACGCCGGCGCGCGGGTCACGAACTCGGCCACCTGCGCTTCCATCCGCAGCGCGCCGATCAGCGTGCCGCCCGCCACCGCCAGCACGATGCCGACGACGACGTAACTGATTGCCACCGTCCAGTTGAACACGCCGGCCAACAGGATCATCGAGGCCAGGTCCACCAGCGGCGAGGAGATCAGGAACGAGAACGTCACCCCCAGCGGCAGCCCGGCGCTGGTGAAGCCAATGAACAGCGGGATCGACGAGCACGAACAGAACGGCGTCACCGTGCCCAGCAGCGCGCCCACCGTGTTGGCCTTGAGCCCGCGCATGCCGCCCAGGATCCGGCGCGTGCGCTCCGGCGGGAAATGGCTCTGTATCCACGACACCGCGAAGATCAGCACCGCCAGCAGCAGGAAGATCTTGATCGTGTCGTAGATGAAGAAATGCACGGTGCCGCCGACGCGGCCCGTGGCATCCATGCCCGCGCGCCCGAGCAGCCACGCCACCAGGTCGGACAGCCATTGCATCCGCAGCAGTTGCTCGTTGAGCCAGCGCAGGAGTTCCATCAGGACGCGCACCTGGCGCCTGCAGACCGCGGCGTCTCCTGCGCCCGCTCGCCGGCAATCGGGACACACTGCGAAGCGTCGCCGCCACAGCAATTGCGGGTGAGGAAGGCAAGGAGATCGGTCATCCGCTGGAAGTCGGCACTGTAGCGAATGAACCGGCCCGTCTGCTCGCCGCGGATCAGCCCGACCGCGCTCAGTTCCTTCAGGTGAAACGACAGGGTGGCCCCGGGCAGCGCCAGCGCCTCGGCGATGTCACCGGCCTTGTGGCCTTCCGGCCCCGCCTCGACCAGCAGCCGGAATACCGAGAGCCGGGTGGCCTGGCCGAGCGCCGCCAGGGCAAGGGTTGCATCTCTTATTTCCATGTTTCTAGAATATTGGAATATACGAATCGTAGCAACCCACCATGACAGAAATGCGACTGCCAGATGTTGCGCCGCCAGCCACGGCCGCGCCCGTCCCGCGCGGGCCCGATCCGGCCTGCGCAGCACCGTCGACATCGCTTTCTCCAGCCAGCCAGCGCCTGAACGCGGAGTGTTTCTGCGTGGGCCTGGACGACGACGCACTGCGCGAAGCGATCGAAGCAGCCAACCCCCAACCAGGATTCCTTGCATTGCTGCAGGAGCGCTGCCCCTACGCGTTCGCGGCACACCCGGTGTTCATCTCCACGCAGCAGGCGGCCCGGATGTCTGCGCTGGTCGGCGCGATCGAGTCGGTGCTGGCGCTGCCTGCCTACCAGGAGGAAGTCCTGGCACGCGCGCCTGTCATCGCGCGCCACCAGCCGGGCGCAGGCGGCGTGTTCTTCGGTTACGACTTCCATGTCGGCGACACCGGCATGGGCCTCATCGAGATCAACACCAACGCCGGCGGTGCCATGCTCAACGCCCTGCTCGCCCGCGCGCAACGGGCCTGCTGTACGGCGGTGCAGGACCTGCTGCCCACCGTGGCCACGGTGGAGGCATTCGAGGCGGGCATCGTGGCCATGTTCCGCAGCGAATGGGCGCTGGGCGGAAGGACCCGGCCGCTGCGCAGCGTCGCCATCGTGGACGAGAACCCCGAGGCGCAATACCTGTACCCGGAGTTCCTGCTGTTCAAGCAGCTGTTCGAGGCCAACGGGCTGCGCGCAATCATCGCCGCGCCGGAGGCGCTGCAGCTGCGCGACGGCGTGCTGTACTGCGGTACCGAAGCGATCGACCTGGTCTACAACCGGCTCACCGATTTCTACTTCGAGGCCGATGCCAGCGCGGCGCTGCGCGAGGCCTACCTGTCCGACGCCGCGGTGGTGACGCCGCATCCCCGCGCGCATGCGCTGCATGCGGACAAGCGCAATCTCGCCCTGCTTTCCGATCCCGACCAGCTGCGCCGCCTGGGCGTGCCCGAGGCCACCCGGGCGCTGCTGCTGGAACACATCCCGCGCACCGAGATCGTGACCGCCGCGAACGCCGAGCGCCTGTGGGGCGAGCGCAAGCGGCTGTTCTTCAAGCCGTTCGCGGGGTTCGGCAGCCGCGCCGCCTATCGCGGCGACAAGCTCACCCAGCGCGTGTGGCAGGAGATCATCGCGGGTGGCTACATCGCGCAGGCGCTGGTCGCGCCCGGCGAGCGCATGCTTTCGGAACGCGATGCCGCGCCGGCGCTCAAGTTCGACCTGCGCGAATACGTCTACCAAGGGCGGGTGCAGTGGACCTCGGCGCGGCTGTACCAGGGCCAGACCACCAACTTCCGTACCCCCGGCGGCGGCTTCGCCCCGGTCTACGAAACGCCTGACGCCTGCCTGGATGCGCTGGGAACCGTGATGCCGGGTGCCTGCAACGGCATCGGCTGCACGCTTCCGGACGTGGGCTGAAGCATCACTCGGTTGCGTGGGCGCGCGAGCGAGGATCGCCAGCGCCGCCCGGATCGACGCTTCAGCCCGCCCCGGCCGCAATCTCGCGCAGCGCGCGCTCGAACACCTCCGGTGGCTGGCCGCCGGAAATCAGGTGCTTGCGCTCCACGATCACCGCCGGCACGCTGCTGATGCCCAGGCCCTGGAAGAATTTCTCCGCATCGCGCACGGCATCGGCGAACTCGCCGCCCGCCAGCACCGCGCCTACGCGCTCCGCATCGAGGCCGACACCGGCGGCCACCTCCGCCAGCACCGCATGGTCGCTGATGTCGCGGCCTTCGCTGAAGTTGGCCACCAGCAGCGCGCGCTTCAGCGGCAGCTGACGCTCCGGTGCTTCGGCCGCCGCCCAATGCAGCAGGCGATGCGCATCGAAGGTGTTCCAGGTACGACTGCGGGCGTTGAAATCGAAGGTGAAGCCGAGCTCGGCGCCGCGGTCGCGGATGCGCGCCTGGTTCTCGGCCAGCTGCGCATCGCTCATCCCGTACTTGCGCTTGAGGTTTTCGGCCACCTCCATGCCACCGGCCGGCATGTTCGGATCCAGTTCGAACGGCTGGAAATGGAGTTCCGCCTCCACCTCGCCCTGCAGCTGGCGCAGCGCCTGCTCCAGCGAAGCCAGGCCCACCGCGCACCACGGGCAGACCACGTCGGACACGAAATCGATGCGCAGCTTGGTCATTGCGGAATCCTTGGACGAAAGAAGCGCAGAGTGCCACGCCGTCGCCGCGGCTTCACCGCCTGCGCTGCAACGCACTGTCGCGGCTCAATTGCCGGCGTGCGTCCACTCCCGCAGCGCCTGCGCGAAACCCGCGCCCCGCGCAGGATCCACGCCGAGGTAGAAATCCGGCTCGATCAACTCCGCCTCCATCAGCAGCCAGCGACCATCGGCATCCGGCAGCATGTCGATGCGCGCATACAGCAGCGGCTCGCCGACGGCGTCCAGCACCTGCCGTGCCAGCGCCAGCGCCCCGGCCGGCGGTGCCGGCACCAGTGCGTACTGGCCACCAAACTCCTCCTGGATGCGGAACTCGCCAGCCACCGGCCTCTTGTTCACCGCGTGACTCAGGCGCCCTCCGAAATACAACAGCGAGGTTTCACCCAGCGTTTCGATGGTCGGCAGGTAAGGCTGCAGCAGCATCGGCATGGGTTCCGCCACATCGACGATGTCGCCACGACGCAGGCGCCGCGTTTTCCACGCGCCGCCGGAGATCGCCGGCTTGGCGATCAGCTCGTCTGCACCGGTGTCGGCAAACGCCTGTTCGACTGCTGCCTGCGACAGCGCATCCACGAACACGGTGGGCGCAATCGCCACGCCGCGCGCCGCCAGCTCGCGCAGGTAGCGCTTGTCGGTATTCCACGCCAGCACCCTGGCCGCGTTGGCCAGCGGCAGGCCCTCGCGCTGCCAGCTGGCGCAGGCGCGCTGCCAGCGCGCGGCGTCGTGATGGTAGCCCCAGGCCAGCAGCGGCAGCACGCAGGCGTAGCCCTGCAGGCCCGATGCATCGTCCACGTGCGCCGTCCACGGCGTCGGCGTGGCCTCGATGCCGGCGCCGTCCAGCGCGCGCTGCAGGCGCGCCAGCACCTTTGGCCAGAGATCGGGATAGGCGGTTTCCGCCGGATCGGGAGTGAGGATGGCGATGCGATCCCCGCGGCGATTCGGGATCATGCCCGCAGGCCAGCCAGCACTTCCGAAACGTTCAGGCCAAGCTCGAGTTGCAAACGCACGTACTCGCGCTCCTTGCGCGACAGCGGGCGCCCCATCTCCAGGCGCACGTCTTCCGCCTGCAGGATGCGCATGATCCGAGGCAGGGCCGAACCGATGGCGTCGGCGCCATAGCCGGCCTCGTGCAGGGCGGACTTGATCAGGGTTTCAGCGTCCATGGCACATCCGATGGGTTTGGAAACGCCGCATTGTGCGCCCTGCAGCGGGAACGCGAGGATGGCCTCATCGTTCCCGGCGGGACTCACAGCATCGGCAGCTTGAGGCCCTGCTCCTTCGCGCACTGCTGCGCGATCTCGTAGCCGGCATCGGCATGGCGCATGACGCCGGTGCCGGGGTCGTTCCACAGCACGCGCGCGATGCGCTTGTCGGCGGCTTCGCTGCCGTCGCAGACGATCACCACGCCCGAATGTTGCGAGTAGCCCATGCCGACGCCGCCGCCGTGGTGCAGGCTCACCCAGGTCGCGCCGCCGGCGACGTTGAGCATGGCGTTGAGCAGCGGCCAGTCGGAGACGGCATCGGAACCGTCGCGCATGGATTCGGTTTCGCGGTTGGGCGAGGCCACGCTGCCGGAATCCAGATGGTCGCGACCGATGACGACAGGCGCTTTCAGCTCGCCATTGCGGACCATCTCGTTGAACGCCAGGCCCAGCTTGTGGCGCAGGCCCAGGCCCACCCAGCAGATGCGTGCCGGTAGGCCCTGGAAGCTGATGCGCTCGCGCGCCATGTCCAGCCAGTTGTGCAGGTGGGCATCGTCCGGGATCAGTTCCTTGACCTTGGCGTCGGTCTTGTAGATGTCTTCCGGATCGCCGCTCAGCGCCACCCACCGGAACGGGCCGACGCCGCGGCAGAACAGCGGGCGTACGTAGGCCGGCACGAAGCCGGGGAAGGCAAAGGCGTTTTCGCAGCCGACGTCGAACGCCATCTGGCGGATGTTGTTGCCGTAGTCCACGGTCGGGATGCCCTGCGCATGGAAGGCCAGCATCGCCTCCACGTGCACGCGCATCGACTGCTTGGCGGCATCGCGCACCTGTTCCGGGTTCGCCTTCTGTTCGGCCAGCCACTGTTCCAGCGTCCAGCCGATCGGCAGGTAGCCGTGCACCGGGTCGTGCGCGCTGGTCTGGTCGGTCACGCAGTCGGGACGCACGCCGCGCTTCACCAGCTCAGGCAGGATTTCCGCGGCGTTGCCCAAGAGTGCAATCGACTTGGCCTCGCCGGCCGCCGTGTACCTGGCGATGCGGGCCAGCGCATCATCGATGTCGCTGGCCTGCTCGTCGACGTAGCGCGTCTTCAGGCGGAAGTCGATGCTGCTCTGGCGGCATTCGATGGTGAGGCTGCAGGCGCCGGCTAGCGAGGCCGCCAGCGGCTGCGCGCCGCCCATGCCGCCGAGGCCGGCGGTCAGGATCCATCGGCCTTTGAGCGAGCCGCCGTAGTGCTGGCGGCCCATCTCCACGAAGGTCTCGTAGGTGCCCTGCACGATGCCCTGGCTGCCGATGTAGATCCAGCTGCCGGCGGTCATCTGGCCGTACATCATCAGGCCTTTCTTATCGAGCTCGTTGAAGTGCTCCCAGTTGGCCCAGTGCGGCACCAGGTTGGAGTTGGCGATCAGCACGCGCGGCGCATCGGCATGGGTGGGGAACACGCCGACCGGCTTGCCCGACTGCACCAGCAGGGTTTCGTCGTCGCCGAGGGTTTTCAGGGTTTCGATGATCCTGTCGTAGCAGTCCCAGTCGCGCGCGGCGCGGCCGATGCCGCCGTACACCACCAGCGAGGCCGGGTCCTCCGCCACCTCCGCGTCCAGGTTGTTCTGCAGCATCCGGAACGGCGCCTCGGTCAGCCAGCTCCGGCAGTTGAGCTGGTTGCCGCGCGGGGCGCGGATCGAACGGGACGGATCATGGCGGTTGCCGGCGGTCATGGCGCGCTCCAACGACGGAATGGGGATGGCGAAAAGTCTGCGCCGCCTCCGCGCGCCTCGCCAGCGCGCAGGCCGCGGTTTCACCGGTTTTCGGCCCCGGTTTGCGCAAATTCGTTTGCTTTGTTTACGCTGTAAACATGGCCCGCCCCGATACCGCCGCCCGCATCCTCAACGCCGCGCGCGCGCTGTTCGAGCGCGAGGGCGCAGACAGCGTCAGCATGCGCAAGGTGGCGGACGCGGTGGGCATCACCCCGACCGCGATCTACCGGCATTTCCCCAGCCGCGAGGCGCTGCTGGAAAGGATCAGCGACGACAGCTTCGACGAGATCGCCCGCCACTGGGACGCGCACCGCCAGGCCAGGGACCCGGTCGCGCGCCTGCTGGCGACCCAGCAGATCTATCTCGACTATGCGCTGGCCTATCCGCATCTGTTCGACCACGCCTTCCTGGCCCGTCGCCGCAACGCGCGGCGCTTCCCCGAAGACTTCATCGCCGCGCAATCGCCCACCGCCAACGTGATGCACGAAGCGGTGGTGGAGGCGCAAGCGCGCGGGCAGCTGCGCGCAGGCGATGCCTGGGCGGTCACGATGACGGTATGGGCGCACGCTCACGGCCTGATCGCACTCCAGCGCGCCGGCCGTTTCAGTTTCGACGAAGCCGGCTTCCGCGCCTTCTTCACCACCTCGCTGCATCACCTGCTGGACGGCTTGCGCCCCTGATCGCGCGATCAACCGACATCCCGCTTCGCTATCATCCGATTGATGCGAACCCTATTCCGAACCGGGCTGCTGGCCTTTGCCCTGCTGGCCTCCGCCTGCGCAACCCGAGCCCCCTCCACAGCCCAAGTCAGAACGCAGCCGGCCACCCTGCTGCTGGTGTCCGTGGACGGCCTGCGCCCCACCGACGTCAGTCCCGAGCAGATGCCGGTGCTTGATGCGCTGGCCAATGCCAACGTGCGCGCGGATGGCATGCGGCCGTCCTATCCCAGCCTCACCTTCCCCAACCACTACACCCTGGTCACCGGGCGACGGCCGGATCACCACGGCATCATCCACAACAGCATGGAGGACGCCCACCTGGGGGAATTCCGCCTGAGCAACCGCGATGCGGTGGGCAACGGCGACTGGTGGCAGGGCGGCGCACCGGTGTGGGCCAGCGTGCAGCGCGCCGGCCTGCGCGCCGCCACCATGTTCTGGCCCGGCAGCGAGGCGGAGATCGACGGCGTGCGCCCCTGGCGCTGGCGTGCCTACGACGGCGCGATCAGCGATGCCGACCGCGTGGTCCAGGTGCTGGAATGGCTGCGCCTGCCGGCCACCGAGCGGCCGCGCTTCATCACCCTGTACTTCGACGTGGTCGACCACGCCAGCCACGACCATGGACCCGATTCGGCACAGGCCCGTGCCGCGCGCGCCAGCGTGGATGCAGCGCTGGGACAGCTGCTGGAGGGCCTGCGCGATGCGCGGCAGCTCGACACCACCAACCTGGTCATCGTCTCCGACCATGGCTTCGAAACCGTCCCGCCGGGCCACAGCATCGCGGTCGACGACATGGCCCCGCGCGAGCTCGCGCAGGCGGTCAGCGTGGGCCAGGTGATCGGCTTCACGCCGCGCGCCGGCAAGACCGCCGACGTCGAGCGCCGGCTGCTGGGCCAGCATGCGCGGTACCAGTGCTGGCGCAAGGGCGAACTGCCCGCGCACTGGCATTACGGCAGCCATCCGCGCATCCCCGCCATCATCTGCCAGATGGCGCCCGGGTGGGATGCCCTGTTCGCGAAGGCACACGCCACGCGCCAGCAGCAGGAACACGCGCGCGGCTCGCATGGCTACGATCCGTCGCTGCCGTCGATGCGCGCGACCTTCATCGCCGCCGGGCCGGCATTCCGCCCCGGCACCCGCCTGCCGGTGTTCGACAACGTCGATGTCTATCCGCTGTTGATGCGCCTGCTGGCGCTGCTGCCGGAGGACAACGACGGCGACATTTCCCCGCTGCTGCCGGCGCTGGAGCCAGCGCGGTGATCCTGTGCCGCCGGATCGACAGCCCGGTGGGGCCGCTGATGCTGGCGGCGGATGCCAGCGGGCTGCGCCACATCGAGTTCCGCCACAACCGCCATCCCGCCAACCGCGCCGACTGGCACGGCGGTGACAACGAGGTGCTGCAGGCGGCCGAGGCGCAACTTGGCGAATATTTCGCCGGCAGGCGCCAGCGCTTCGATCTGCCGCTTGCACCGCAGGGCACCGGGTTCCAGCTGCGGGTGTGGTGGGAGTTGGCGCGCATTCCGTACGGCGAAACCATCAGCTACGCGCAGCTCGCACAGCGGCTGGACAATCCCAACGGCACCCGC
>JANJSW010000309.1 GCA_024711415.1 Thermomonas sp.
AGTGGAAGCGCCATTCGCTGGACGGGATCAGCTGTCCTGGCGGGCAGGTGCCGTCCGCTTCGAGGTAGACGATGTCCTCGGGGAGCAGGCGGTCATAGGCGCGCCCGGTCGGGGTGATCAGCAGCCCGTCGCGCCAGCGGATGCTGGCGTTGCCGGACTTGTTCAGCGACAACCCGCTGGCGTTCATCGCGCGGCAGTGGTCGATCAGCGACTGCCGGGCGGCGCGCTCGTGGTCGTGCAGGATGTGCGAATTCGGCATCCGCAAAGGATAACGGGAAGCCATAACGAAAAACCCGGCCGGAGCCGGGTTTTTCGCGGTGCGTGGCCCTGCGATCAGGCCTGCGGACCTTCGTGGAACTTGGGTTCTGCTTCCATCGTGGTGCCGCCTTCCGGGCCGGTGATGCCGCGGGCCAGGTCGCTGTGGCGATAGCCGTAGAGGGCGTACACGATCAGGCCGATCACCGCCCAGCCCAGGAACATGGCGATGGTGTAGAGCGACAGGTTCAGGAACAGCAGCAGGCAGCCGGCGATGGCGAGCGGGCAGACGACCCATGCCATCGGGGTGCGGAACGGGCGATGGCGCTGAGGGTCGCGCTTGCGCAGGATCAGCACGCCCAAAGACACCGCAATGAACGCGAACAGGGTGCCGGAGTTGGAGATGTCGGCCAGGATGCCCACCGGGAACATCGCCGCGAACAGCGCCACGAACACGCCGGTGACCATGGTGACCACGTGCGGGGTGCGGAACTTGGGGTGCACCTTGGACAGTGCTTCCGGCAGCAGGCCGTCACGCGACATGGTGAAGAAGATGCGGGTCTGGCCGTAGATCATCATCAGAACCACCGACGGCAGTGCCAGCGCGGCGGCCAGGCCGATCGCGTTGCCCCAGCCGGCGAAACCCATCACCTTCAGCACGTGGGCCAGCGGTTCCTTGCTGCACACCAGCGCATCGGAGCCTGCGCAGGCCGCGGCCATCTGCGGGGTGCCAGGATGGAAGGCCACGCCGCTGGCGTCCAGCATCGGCTGCGACCCGATCGCGCCGACCGCGCCGTAGCCCACCAGCATGTAGAAGATGGTGCAGACCAGTAGCGAGCCGATCAGGCCGATCGGGATGTTGCGGTTCGGATTCTTGGTTTCCTCGGCCGCGGTGGAGACCGCGTCAAAGCCGACGTAGGCGAAGAAGATCGATGCCGCCGCGCCGAGCACGCCGATGCCACCCATCGGGCTGCCCCAGCCGGTGGGGAAGAACGGCTGGAAGTTGGCGTCCTGGGCCGCCGGCACCGCGATGATGATGAACGCCGTCAGCGCGACCACCTTGATCAGCACCAGCACCGCATTGACCTTGGCCGACTTGGAAGTGCCGATCACCAGCAGGCCGGTGATCACCAGGGCGATGGTGAAGGCCAGCAGATTGAAGGCGCCGCCATCCATCGGACCGGTCTTGAGCGCCATCGGCAGCTCTATCCCGGCGCTGGCCAACAGGCCGTTCATGTAGCCGGACCAGCCCACCGCCACCGCACCGGCGGCCACCGCGTATTCCAGCACCAGCGCCCAGCCCACGGTCCAGGCGATCGCCTCGCCCATCACCGCGTAGGTGTAGGTGTAGGCGGAGCCGGCCACCGGCACCATCGAGGCCAGCTCGGAGTAGGCCAGCGCGGCCAGTGCGCACACCACCGCTGCGATCACGAACGCCAGCATCATCGCCGGGCCGGCCTTCTGCCCCGCTTCCGCGGTCAGCACGAAGATGCCGGTGCCGATGATGGCGCCAATGCCGAGCATGGTCAGCTGGAAGGCGCCCAGCTGGCGCGTGAGGGCTTTCTTTTCCGCCGTCTCGAGAATCTTGTCGAGCGGCTTGATTCGCTGGAACAGCATCAGGTGACTCCCCCGGTTCTTGTTGTGGTCGGCCGCCTGCAGGCATGCCGCAAGCCGCCGACCTTAAACGGACAGGGGCGTCCGGCACAAGCGCCGACGGTCACGACGCGGGATAATGCAGCGCATTCAGATTCCGAGGAGCAAACCCGCGATGGACGCAGCCCTGCAAGCGGCGCTGGAAGGTTATGCCGGACGCTGGCCGGACGAAGCTGCCACCGTCGCGCTGTTCCGCGAACTGCTGGCCGATGCCGAAGATCCGTTCCGCCGCGAGCGCCTTGCGGGTCATTTCACCGCCTCGTGCTGGCTGGTGGACCGCAGCGGCACGCGCGTGCTGCTGACCCACCATCGCAAGCTGGGCCTGTGGCTGCAGCTGGGCGGGCACGCCGATGGCCAGCGCGAACTTCCGCTGGCGGCGCTGCGCGAGGCGGAGGAGGAATCCGGGCTGGCCGGCCTGCGCGTCAGCGACGCGATCTTCGACCTCGACCGCCACTGGATCCCCGAACACAAGTCCGTGCCCGCGCACTGGCATTACGACGTGCGCTACGTGGTGCATGCCGGCGAGGACGAGGCCTACACCATCAGCGAGGAATCGCTGGACCTGGCCTGGCGCCGCATCGACGATCTGGCCGCCGACCCGGCGACGGATGCATCGGTGCGGCGGATGGCGGGGAAGTGGCTGGCGCGCGGCTGATCAGTACAGCACGCGCGTCCGCAGGGTGCCTTCGATCGCCGCCAGCTCGTCGCGGATGGCCGCCGCCTGCGCCTCGTCGGCGCTGACATCGATCACCACGTAGCCCACGTTCGCGTCGGTGCGCAGGAACTGGCCGTCGATGTTGACCGCGTGGCGGCTGAAGATCTCGTTGACCTTCGACAGCACGCCCGGCACGTTGCGGTGGATGTGCAGCAGGCGCAGGCTGCCCTCGTGCTCGGGCAGCGTCACCTCGGGGAAGTTGACCGCCGACAGGGTGCTGCCGTTGTCGCTGTAGCGCACCAGCTTGGCCGCCACCTCCACGCCGATGTTGTCCTGCGCTTCCAGCGTGCTGCCGCCGATGTGCGGGGTCAGGATCACGTTGTCGCGGCCGCGCAGCGGCGATTCGAAGACGTCGCCGTTGGCCTTGGGTTCGACCGGGAACACGTCCACCGCGGCGCCGCCGAGATGACCGGATTCCAGCGCCGCGGCCAGCGCTTCGATCACCACCACGGTGCCGCGCGCGGCGTTGATGAGGTGCGCGCCGGGCTTCATCCTGGCCAGCTGCTGCGCGCCGATCATCCACTGGGTGGACGGGGTTTCCGGCACGTGCAGGGTGACCACGTCGGCGCGCGAGAGCAGATCGTCCAGCCCGGCCGCGGCGCGGGCGTTGCCCAGCGACAGCTTGGTTTCGATGTCGTGGAAGATCACCTGCATGCCCAGCCCCTCGGCCAGCACGCCCACCTGGGTGCCGATGTGGCCATAGCCGACGATGCCGAGCGTCTTGCCGCGCACTTCGTGGCTGCCGGTGGCGGCCTTCGACCAGCCGCCGCGGTGGCACTCGGCGCTTTTCTGCGGGATGCCGCGCATCAGCATCACCGTCTGCGCCAGCACCAGTTCGGCCACGCTGCGGGTATTGGAATAGGGCGCGTTGAACACCGGGATGCCGGCCAGCTCGGCGGCGTCCAGGTCCACCTGGTTGGTGCCGATGCAGAAGCAGCCGATGGCGATCAGGCGCTTGGCCTCGGCCAGCACTTCGGCGGTGAGCTGGGTGCGCGAGCGCAGCCCGACGATATGCGCCTCGGCGATCCGCGCCTTCAGCTCGTCTTCGGGCAGCGCCTTGGCGTGGTATTCGATCTGGCTGTAGCCGGCGGCGCGCAGCGCGTCCACCGCGGTCTGGCTGACGCCTTCCAGCAGCAGCACGCGGATGTCCTGTTTCGGGAAGGAGGTCTTCTTCAGGGACATGCGGGCGACATCCGGCGGGGTACGGATGCCGACTATAGCCAGAAATCCGGCGTTTTTGTTGCGCTGCGTCATGCTATTTTCCGGGCACAACATGCCGCCGCGGATGTTGCAGATGAAACCGTGCCGGCACTGCCGTCGCGGCCATGTTTTCCACCGGATCCCCGCCGCCATGTCCGACGCCCGCCTCGAATCCCTGCGCGCCCTGCTGCCCGAGTTGCGGCTGCTGGTCGAACCCGCCGACCTGGAACACTACGGCCGCGACTGGACCCGGCGCTGGACGCCCGCACCGTTGGCCGTTGCGCTGCCAGCCAGCGTGGAGGACGTGCAGGCCATCGTGCGCTGGGCCAATGCGCAGGGCGTGGGGATCGTGCCCTCGGGCGGCCGCACCGGCCTGTCCGGCGGCGCGGTGGCCGCCAACGGCGAACTGGTGCTCAGCCTGGAACGCATGCACAAGGTGCTGGCGTTCGATGCGGTGGATCGCACGCTGACCGTGCAGGCCGGCATTCCGCTGCAGAAGGTGCAGGAGACGGCGCGCGAACACGGGCTGCAGTACCCGGTGGATTTCGCATCGCGCGGCTCCTGCAGCATCGGCGGCAACATCGCCACCAATGCCGGCGGCATCCGGGTGGTGCGCTACGGCAATACCCGCGAGTGGGTGGCCGGTGTGAAGCTGGTGACCGGCAGCGGCGAGCTGATGACGCTGGGGCGCGGGCTGGTCAAGGATTCCAGCGGCTACGACCTGCGGCACCTGGCGATCGCCTCGGAAGGCACGCTCGGCATCGTCGTCGAGGCCACGCTCAAGCTCACCGACCCGCCGCCGCCCAGCAACGTGATGCTGCTGGCGCTGCCGTCGTTCGAGGCGCTGATGCAGGTGTTCGCGGCGTTCCGCGCGCGGCTGCAGCTGCAGGCCTTCGAGTTCCTGACCGACATCGCCTTGAAGCACGTGCTGGCGCACGGCGAACCGCCGCCGTTCGAGCAGGCCCACCCGTACTACGTGGTCACGGAATTCGCCAGCGACGAAGCCAGCGAGGCCGAGGCGCTGGCCGCGTTCGGGCAGTGCCTGGAGCAGGGCCTGGTCAGCGATGGCGTGATTTCCGCCAGCGACGCGCAGGCAGCGCAGCTGTGGCGGCTGCGCGAGGCCATCACCGAAAGCCTGGCGCGCTACGTGCCCTACAAGAACGACGTGTCGGTGCGGATCTCGGCGATGCCGGCCTTCCTTGCCGAAACGCAGGCCCTGCTGGGGCGCGAATACCCGCAGCTGGAAGTGGTGTGGTTCGGCCATATCGGCGACGGCAACCTGCACATCAACATCCTCAAGCCGGACGCGATGGCGCAGGACGCGTTCGTGGCGGACTGCGAGCGCGTGACCAAGCTGCTGGCCGGGGTGCTGCAGGCGCACGGCGGCAGCATTTCCGCCGAACACGGTATCGGGCTGGTGAAGAAGCCGTATCTGGCCAGCACCCGCAGCGCGGCGGAAATCGCGGCCATGCGTGGCATCAAGGCGGCGCTGGATCCGAACGGGATCATGAATCCCGGCAAGCTGTTCGACGCCTGAGCGATGCCATGCGCGGCGATCGCGTTTAATCTTGCGCTCTGCTCGCATGCAATCGCCCGGAGAGTCTCCATGATGAAGTCCTTCCTGTTTGCCGCGCTGTTGCTTGCGGCGGCTCCCGCATTGGCCGGCAGCTTTGCCTCCAGCGCATCGTCGGCGGGCTCGGCGACCTCCGGCAGCACTTCCGGCGATGACAAGGTGGTGCTGCAGGCACGCGCGGATGCCGCCGCCTTCGTCGCCAGCGATGGCGGCATCCGCGGTGCGCGCCTGCAGGCCGCCCTGCGGCTGCTGCGCGAGCGCCGTGCCGATGCGCGCGCTGCCAGCGACATGCAGCTGGCGCAGGCCATCCTGGCCCGGTGAACCCGCGCCGCCTTCGGTGGCGGCTGCTGTGGTCGGCAGCGCTGGCATGCATCGCGCTGCCGGCGGCAGCCTCCCGCTTGCAGATCGAGGCGCGCGGGCTGGATGCGGCGCAGCTGCAGGCAAGCCACGAGTTGGTGGAAGCGGTCGAAGCGCGGCTGCCGCCGGCCTGGCGCGCCGCCCTGCCCAGCGGCCTGCACCTGCGCTGGCGCGATGACCTGCCGGCGCAGGTGCATGGCCGCAGCGTGGGCCTGCAGGTCGGCCTGCGTCGCGAACTGCTCGACGGCTGGATGGCGCGCTCGCCACAGGCGGGCGTCGCCGACCCCGCCGTACGCGCGGCGCAGGCCGCGCTGATCCACGAGCTGGCGCATGTGCTGGACCGCGGGCCGGCGGGTGGGCTGTCGCGCGATCCGCGCCTGCTCGACCTTGCCGGCTGGCAGCTGCGCCCGCTGCGTTTCGGCCTGCGCAGCAAGCGCAACCCGTTCACCGACCGCAGCCCGGACCGCTACGAGCTGCAGGACCCCGGCGAGTTCGTCGCGGTCAATCTGGAATGGTTGCTGCTGGACCCCGGATACGCTTGTCGCCGCCCGGCATTGGCGCGTTATTTCGCCGCCCGCTTCGATTGGCAGCCACCGTCGGCGGGGTGCGCGCCGGGGCTGGTGTTCCTGCAGGCCGGGCAGGACGCGGCCACCACCGGCTTTGAACAGATCGATCCGGCGCGCGTCTACGCAATCGACTACCTGCTGGCCGAGGGCAACGATGCGCCGATGAGCCGCTGGGGCCACGCCATGCTGCGCTTGGTGGTCTGCGCGCCCGGCCGCGTGCCCGGGCCGGACTGCAGGCTGGACCTGCAATACCACCGCGTGCTCAGCTTCCGCGCCTTCGTCGACGACGTGCAGATTTCCAGCTGGCGCGGACTGACCGGGCGCTACCCGTCGCGCCTGTTCCTGCTGCCGCTGGACCAGGTGATCGACGAGTACACCCAGGTCGAACTGCGCAGCCTGCGTTCGATCCCGCTGGCGCTGCAGCCGGGCGACATCGCCGGCCTGCTGGAACGCGCCGCCCGGCTGCACTGGAGCTACGACGGCCGCTATTACTTCATCAGCAACAACTGCGCGGTGGAAACCTGGCGGCTGCTGCGCGACGGCGTGCCGCGGCTGGCGGCGCTGCCGCTGCGCAGCATCACCCCGACCGGCCTGCTGCGGAAACTGGAGCGCAACGAGGTGGCCGATGCCTCGGTACTCGATGACCGCAACGCCGCGCTGCGCAACGGCTATTACTTCGAGTCGGCGCAGGCGCATTACCAGCAGATGTTCGCGCTGGCACAACAGCGGTTGGCGCTGCCGCAGGCGCAGCTGGAGGACTGGCTGGCGTTGCCGGCGAAGCAGCGCGGGCGGTGGCTGGGGCAGGGTGACCTGCAGGCCGCCGCGGCGCTGCTGCTGCTGGAACAGGCGGCGCA
>JANJSW010000020.1 GCA_024711415.1 Thermomonas sp.
ACCTTCTCGATCCTGCTGTCCACCGCCGCCACCCTGCTGCCCTACCTGGCCGGCAGCGCCGCCTGGCTGCTGCGCGGCGAGCGCAAGGGCCGTGTGGTTGCGGCTTTCGCGCTGGCCTACAGCGCCTATGCATTGCTCGGCGCCGGCGCCGAGGCACTGCTCTGGGGCGGCGCGTTGCTGCTGGCCGGGGCGCCGGTGTATGCGTGGATGCGCCGGCCTACAGCTCGCTAGGCTCCATGGCGGCCGGCACCGCCGGCACCCGCAGCGCGCGGCCCGAGACGCGGTTCTCCCACCACCAGAACAGCCAGCCGGCCAGTACGAACGCGGCGGCGCCCAGCGCCAGGCGCAGGCCGCTGTCGCTGAGCAGCGGCGACAGCACGCCGGCAATGATCGCGTTGCCCAGCAGGCCGAAGAAGGCCTGCAGCGAAGACGCGCTGCCGCGCCGGTGCGGGTACATGTCGAGGATCGCGAGGGTGACGATCGGGAACACCAGCGCGATGCCGAACGCGAGCAGGCTCATCGGCAGCACCGCCCACGGCACCGCCGGCACGTCGACCCACAGGGTGTAGCCGAGGTTGAGCGCCATCGCGGCGCCGCAGCAGGCGAAGCCGATGTTGGCCAGCCGGCGGCCGTCGATGCGCCCGGCGGCGCGGCCGGAGACGAACGCGCCCAGCATCATCCCGCCGATCATCGGGATGAAGAACCAGCCGAACTGCTGCTCGCTCAAACGCAAATGCTCCAGCACGAAGGCCGGGGCGGACGCGATGTACAGGAACAGCGCGCCGAAGTTGAGCGCCGCCGCCATCGACAGGCGCAGGAAGCGCGGGTTGCGCGCCATCTCCAGGTAGCCGCGCAGCAGCACGGGGGGGCGCAGCGGCAGCCGCGCCGCAGGCGGATGGGTTTCCGGCAGCGCGCGCTGCACCGCCACGATCAGCACCAGCGCGAACGCCGCCAGGAACCAGAAGATCGCCGGCCAGCGGTGCCAGCCCAGCAGCCAGCCGCCCAGCACCGGCGCCACCGCCGGGGCGATGCCGAAGATCATCGACACCTGGCTCATCAGCCGCTGCGCGTCGTCGCCCTGCAGCACGTCGCGGATCACCGCGCGCCCGACGATCAGCCCCACGCCCGCGCTCAGGCCCTGCAGCGCGCGAAACGCCAGCAGCTGCGGCAACGTGGTGGCCAGCGCGCAGCCCACCGAGGCCAGCAGGAACACCGACAGCCCGCCGAGGATCACCCGCCGCCGCCCCAGCGCATCGGACAGCGAGCCGTGCACCAGGCTCATCCCCGCGTAAGCCAGCAGGTAGACGCTGATGGTCTGCTGCATGGCCAGCTTGTCCGCGCCCATCTGCGCACCGATCTGCGGGAACGCCGGGAAGATGGTGTCGATGGAGAACGGACCGAACATCGACAGCCCACCCAGCAGCAGCGCCAGGCGGCGGAAGGAGATGGGTGGGGTCACGGCCGGGGGATGGGGGAATGTGGCTGGCAGGATAGCAGCGCCGACTGCGCCGTCCGTCGCGGAAAAGCTGCGTTGCACGCCTGCAACCGTCGGCACCCGCTATAATCGCGCCACACGGAGGGAGAAGCGCGCGGACCTCGTCCCGCAGCGCTGCCGAAGGCGCAACCGCCCGGAATCGCTCAGGCCCAAGACCGCCGTGTGACCACACTCTGGAGAGATCGGACGCCATCCATCGGCGATACCGGCGCCGAAGGGGCAAGAAGCCGCGCGGATTCCCCTCCCCGCCCGCGCGCTTCCAAACTCTCAGGCAGAAGGACAGAGCGGGCATCCCCTCCATGCGCCCCTCGCGCCCCCGGATGCCGCCATGACCCAGCCCTCGCTCCGCTCGCTCGAACACCACGATGCCTTCATCGAACGCCACATCGGCCCCAACGACGCCGAGATCTCGGCGATGCTGGGCCAGCTCGGCTTCGATTCGCTGGAGGCGTTCACCGACGCCATCGTTCCGGCCAGCATCAAGTCCACCGCGCCGCTGGCGCTGCCGGAGTCGATGACCGAAGTCGACGCGCTGGCCAGGATCCGCGCCATCGCCGACAAGAACCAGGTGTTCCGCAGCTTCATCGGCCAGGGCTATTACGGCACCCACGTGCCGAACGTGATCCTGCGCAACATCCTCGAGAACCCGGCCTGGTACACCGCCTACACCCCGTACCAGGCGGAGATCTCGCAGGGCCGCATGGAAGCGCTGATCAACTTCCAGACCATGGTCGCCGACCTGACCGGGATGGACATCGCCAACGCCTCGCTGCTCGACGAAGCCAGCGCCGCGGCCGAGGCCATGACCCTGGCCAAACGCAGCGCCAAGTCGAAGTCCGACACCTTCCTGGTGGTCGGCGACACCCACCCGCAGACCATCGAAGTGCTGCAGACCCGCGCCGAGCCGCTGGGCCTGAAGGTGAACGTGGTGCGCGGCACCGACGCCGTACACGCCGCCATCGCCGAAGGTGACTATTTCGGCGTGCTGGTGCAGTACCCGGCGTCCAGCGGCTGGATCGCCGACTGGGAGAAGGACGCCGAGGCCATCCACGCGCACAACGCGCTGTTCGTGGTCGCCACCGACCTGCTGGCCCTGACCCTGCTGAAGTCGCCGGGCGAGATGGGCGCCGACATCGTGATCGGCAACACCCAGCGCTTCGGCGTGCCGTTCGGCTTCGGTGGCCCGCACGCCGCGTTCATGGCCTGCCGCGACGCCTTCAAGCGCAGCATGCCGGGCCGCCTGATCGGCGTGTCCATCGACGCCGCCGGCAACCCGGCCTACCGCCTCACCCTGCAGACCCGCGAACAGCACATCCGCCGCGAGAAGGCGACCTCCAACATCTGCACCGCGCAGGTGCTGCTGGCGGTGATGGCGGCGATGTACGCCGTCTACCACGGACCGGACGGCCTCAAGCGCATCGCCCAGCGCGTGGCCCGCTACACCGCCATCCTCGCGGCCGGCCTGCGCGAGCTGGGCCACGCCAGCGTCCACGCCACCGCCTTCGACACCCTGTGCATCGATGCCGGCGACCAGTCCGCCGCGCTGGTCGAGCGCGCCCGCGCGCACCGCGCCAACCTGCGCGTGCGCGGCAACGGTTCGATCTGCATCTCGCTGGACGAAACCACCACCCGCGCCGACCTGGAACTGCTGTGGCGCATCTTCGGTGGCGACGACGCCAGTCTGCCGTCGGTCGACGCGCTGGATGCCAGCGTGCCGTCGCTGATCCCGGCGGAACTGGCGCGCACCAGCGCGTTCATGACCCACCCGGTGTTCAACACCCACCACAGCGAGCACGAACTGCTGCGCTACCTGCGCACGCTGGCGGACAAGGACCTGGCGATGGATCGCACCATGATCCCGCTGGGCAGCTGCACCATGAAGCTCAACGCCACCGCCGAGATGATCCCGATCACCTGGCCGGAGTTCGGCAACATCCATCCGTTCGTGCCGGCCGAACAGGCGCAGGGCTACAAGGAACTGATCGCCGGGCTGGAAGCGATGCTGGTGGAAGCCACCGGCTACGACGCGGTCAGCCTGCAGCCCAATTCCGGCGCGCAGGGCGAATACGCCGGCCTGCTGGCGATCCGTGCCTACCACGCCTCGCGCGGCGAGGGCCATCGCAACATCTGCCTGATCCCGGAATCGGCGCACGGCACCAACCCGGCGTCCGCCAACATGTGCGGGATGAAGGTGGTGGTCACCAAGTGCGACGCCAACGGCAACGTCGACGTGGAAGACATCCGCGTGCAGGCCGAGAAGCATTCGGCCAACCTCGCCGCGCTGATGATCACCTACCCGTCCACCCACGGCGTGTTCGAAGAGGACGTGGTGGAAATCTGCGAGATCGTGCACAAGCACGGCGGCCAGGTGTACACCGACGGCGCCAACATGAATGCCCTGGTCGGCCTGGCCAAGCCCGGCAAGTGGGGCTCGGACGTCTCGCACCTCAACCTGCACAAGACCTTCTGCATCCCGCACGGCGGCGGCGGCCCCGGCGTCGGCCCATGCGCGGTGAAATCGCACCTGGCGCCGTTCCTGCCCAAGGCGTTCGGCGAGCAGGGCCTGCGCACCGAAGGCACCGGCGGCGGCGCGATGGTCTCCGCGGCCAGCTTCGGCAGCGCCTCGATCCTGCCGATCAGCTGGATGTACATCGCGATGATGGGCCGCGACGGCCTGCGCAAGGCCACCCAGGTGGCGATGCTCAACGCCAACTACATCGCCCGGCGCCTGGCCCCGCACTACCCGACGCTCTATACCGGCCGCAACGGGCTGGTCGCGCACGAGTGCATCCTCGACCTGCGCCCGCTGGAGAAGCAGTCCGGCATCAGCGCCGAGGACGTGGCCAAGCGCCTGATCGACTTCGGCTTCCACGCCCCGACCCTGAGCTTCCCGGTCGCCGGCACGCTGATGGTGGAGCCGACCGAGTCCGAATCGCAGCACGAGCTGGATCGCTTCATCGACGCGATGATCCAGATCCGCGCCGAGATCCAGGACGTGATCGACGGCAAGCTGGACCGCGCCGACAACCCGCTCAAGCACGCCCCGCACACGGCGATGCAGGTGTCGGCCAGCGAATGGACCCACGCCTACCCGCGCGAGCTGGCCGCGTTCCCGCTGCCGGTGCTCAAGCAGGTCAAGTACTGGCCACCGGTGGCCCGCGTGGACAACGTGCACGGCGACAAGAACGTGATGTGCGCCTGCATCCCGGTGGACGCGTACAAGGATTGATCGGCGCCGTCCCGCGCCAGACACGACAGCCCCGCCCCGCGCGGGGCTGTTCGTTTGTGGCGGCCGACACCCTGTCGGACGTCACTTCCCCGCGGCCCCGCCGGGCCCTAGATTGCCGGGATCGCGGCCATGCGCCGCCTGCCGCTGTGCGCCCATGAACACGATCCGTCACGGCCTGCTGTTGGGCCTCCTGCTCGGCGCCCTTGCCCCCACCTCCGCGCTCGCCAGAGGCACCGGTTCCGCAGCGGCGGCGGTGCCGCAGGCCATTGAAGTCCGCGTCGACCCGCGGGTCGAGCTCGCCGCGGTGATGGCCAGGCTGGCCGGCTTCGACGAATACCAGGCCCGCGGCATCGAGACCTACGACCGCGCGGTGGACGCGCACTTCGCGCCGTTCCGCGATCACCCTTCGATCGCCACCCTGCGTGCCCTGCGCGAGCAGCGCCGGATCGCCTACAACGCGGTGGTGGAAGCGGGACTGATGGGCGCGTCGGTCGACTGGTCGCCGGCGCTGCCGCTGGCGCCGTGGCCGGACAACCTGGACCCGCGCTGGGACGCGACGTCGCTGCGCAGCTTCCTGCAGGCGGCCAGGCGTTTCGAACGCGACACCGGTGCCCGCGCCTTCTTCGCCGGCCAGCGCGTCCTTCATGCCGAGGTGGAAGCCCGCATCCGCGCCAACCTGCAGCAACGGCTGGACCTGCGCTGGTACGCGCAGCGGCTGCCCGCGCAGGGCATCCGCCACTTCGTGGTGGTACCGGGCCTGCTGGACGGGCTCAACAGTTACGCCGTGCGCGTGGGTGACACGGTCTACGGGGTGCTGGCCACGCCCACGATCCGCGCCGGCGAAGCCATCGATTACCCGGCCGATGCGCAGCTGGCGCTGCTGGTGCACGAATTCCACCACGTCTATCTGAACCCGTGGGTCGACGACAGCATGGGCATCCTCGCCACGCCGGCACAGCGGCTGTTCGACGTCGTCGCCCCGACCATGCGCAGCCTGGCCTATGGCGAACCGCGGATCATGCTGTACGAGTCGCTGGTGCGCGCCAACACCCTCAGCTATCTGCGTCAGCACGGCGAGGAAGCGGTGTTGCGGCGCGCGATCGCCGAGGACCGGGGCAAGGGCTTCCCGTGGACACCGGCACTGGCGGACCTGCTGGACACCGCCGAAGCCGCCGGCAAACCGCGCTTCGACGCCGGCACCGCGCCCGCGGTGGCCGCGCTGCTGGATGACTGGGCAGCGGACAACGGCGCCCGCATCGTGGCGGAGCAACAGCGGCTGGCAGCGGAACAGGCCCGGGTTCTCGCACAGGGCCCGCAGCTGACCACGCTGTCGCCCGCCGAGGGCGCCCGACTGGCGGCCGGTGACAGCGTGCTGGAGCTGCATTTCGACCGCCCGATGGACGGACGCATCGCGATCTTTGGCGATGTCCCGACGGTCACCGGCAAGCCGGCCTGGGACGAGGCGAAACAGGTGCTGCGGATCCCCGTGCGGCTGGAGGCCGGCGCGCGCTACCGGTTGCTGCTGAACAGCGAATCCGACGACGGCTTCACCAGCCGTGCGGGAGAAAAACTGTCACCGCGCAGCTGGACATTCTCGGTGGATTGACCGATGCGGCTGCCCGGCAGCAGGCGACAACGAGCCGTGCGCACCAGCTGACCCGGGCGCGACGTGCAGGTGCCCGCGACGTCCGGGCTATTCCCCGGCACCGCATTCCCGACTAGATTGGGCCGGTGTCCGTCGCATCGCGCCGCAGGGCGGGACGGCAGGACCGCGCGCCAGCCCATCGGGCAGCGGCCGACTTCCAATCAATCCCTGGGGAGGGAATACATGAACAATCGTGCGAAACCCGGCAAGCATCGGCTCTGCATCGCCCTGCTGGCTGCGCTGGCCCTGCCGGCGATGGCCCAGCAGGCCCAGGACAAGCAGCCCGCCGCAGACGGCAAGGTCAGGACGCTGGATCGGCTGACCGTCACCGGTTCGCGCATCCAGCGCACCGAGATCGAACAGGCGCTGCCGGTGACCTCGGTCACCCGCGCGCAGATCGATGCCGCCGGCATCACCTCGGCCGAGCAGCTGCTGATGCAGCTGAACATCGCCGGCAACGGTTCCGACAACCTCTCCAGCAATGCCGGCATCGTCCATGAGGACCAGCGCGGCAACAACGGCGTTTCCGGCGCCAACCTGCGCGGCCAGGGCGCCGACGCCACGCTGGTGCTGCTGAACGGCCGCCGGGTGGCCACGCACGGCCTGAAGGGCCGCGCGGTCGACCTCAACGCGATCCCGTTCGCCGCGATCGAGCGGGTGGAAGTGCTGCGCGACGGCGCGTCCGCCATCTACGGCACCGACGCCATCGGCGGCGTGATCAATTTCATCACCCGCCGCGATTTCCAGGGCGCGCAGGTGTCGGCCTTCGTCGACGTCACCGAAGCCGGCGGCGCCAACGTCTACCGCAGCAGCCTGCTGTTCGGCCGCGGCGACCTCGACCGCGACGGCTGGAACGCCTTCGGCACCGTCAGCGTCAAGCGCAACACCATCCTCGAAGGACATGATCGCGACTTCTCCAACACCTTCCAGCGCGATCGCGGCCTGTCGCCGGACACCCGCGGCACGCCGTTCGCCACGGTGTTCAGCCTGGGCGGCTCGGGCGTCGGCGCCAGCAGCATGTTGCGCAACGGTGTGCTGGATCCCGCCGGCGGCAGCACGCGGATGACCGCGGTCAACATCTACAACCTGCCCGGCGCGGAAGGCTGCGAGGCGGCCGGCCCCGACATGGGCCCCTACGCCTACGACCTCTGGGGCGTGCCGGCGTCGCGCTACGCCTGCGCCTGGGACTACCCGGCGGCGGCGGTGATCCAGCAGCCGCAGGACAGCGTCGACTTCATCGGCCGCGCCACCTTCGACATCGGCAGTGCGCACCAAGCGTACGTCGAGCTGACCGCATCGCGGGTGGAGGTGGCCAAGACCTTCGAACCCAACCAGATCTCCTCCAGCACCAGCAGCGCCGCAACGTCGCTGGGCCCGACCACCTGGTATCCGCTGAACGCCACCACCAAGGCGACCTACGACAAGGTCTACGACGCGTTGGCGGGCTACTTCGGTGCCGGCCAGCTGAACTACGGCGCGCCGATCGCCTACCGCTGGCGCTGCATGGCCTGCGGCCCGCGCCAGATCGAGACCACCACCGATGCCTACCGCTTCGTCGCCGGCATCGGCGGCCTGCTGGGCGACTGGAGCTACGACGCCGGCCTGACCCGCGCCTCCAGCAAGTCCAAGTCGATCCTGGGCACCGGTTTCCACTACACCGACGCGCTCAAGGCGGTGCTGGGCAGCGGCCTGATCAATCCGTTCCTGGCACCCGGCCAGTCGCAGTCCGCCGAAGCGATGGCGGCACTGGACGCCGCCTCGGCGCGTGGCGTGGCGCTGTACGGGGGCGAGTCGATCACCACGTCGCTGGACGCCTCGATCTCCGGCGAGCTGGGCTTCTTCCGCCTGCCCGCCGGCAGCATCGCGATGGCGGCAGGCGTGGACCTGCGCCGCGAGGAGTTCCGCTTCAACGGCGACCAGCGTGCCGAACGTCGCACCGTGTTCAATGCGCCGTTCGACGATGCCAACGCGCTGGACAACGTCAGCCGCGACATCAAGGCTGCGTACGTCGAGTTCGAGCTGCCGGTGTTCAAGGGCTTCGACCTCAACCTGGCCGGCCGCTACGACCATTACAGCGGCTTCGGCGGCACCACCAACCCGAAGGTGTCGTTCAGGTACCAGCCGATGGACACGCTGCTGTTCCGCGGCGCCTACAGCACCGGCTTCAAGGTGCCTTCGTTCAACCAGCTGTTCAACGGCGTCAGCGAAGTCCAGTACACCGGCCTGGACCTGGCGGATCCGAAGACCTGCCCCGGCGGCAAGGCCAACCCGAACGTCGCCGGTTGCGAAACCATCCGCCCGGACGAGCTGTTCGGCGGCAAGGCCGACCTGAAGCCGGAGACCTCCAGCCAGCGCAGCTTCGGCCTGGTGTGGTCGCCGATGGCGCAGTTCAACCTGGCGCTGGACTGGTGGGAGATCGAGCGTGAGGACACCATCCGCGCGGCGCCGCGCGACACCCTGATCCAGTACTACGACCTGTTCGAGGCGAACTGGATCCGCGATGCCAACGGCCAGGTGGTGCAGATCGACCGCCGCTTCATCAATTCCGGCGGCAGCCTGATGCGCGGCGTCGAACTGGACGCCAACCTCAACGGCGAGCTCGCCGGCGGCCGCTGGAACCTCAACCTCAACGGCAGCCTGATCACCCACTTCCGCACCAAGGCGCTGGATACGCTGCCCTACACCGGCAATCTGGTCGGCACCTATGTGCGCTACTACAACCTGCCGATCCAGTGGAAGCACACGCTCAACTTCAGCTACAGCAGCGGCGACTGGTCGCACAGCCTGACCCAGGTCTACCGCGACGGCTACGAGGACGAACTGCCCAACAGCGTGCGCAACAACAGCTACGTCCCGCCGGCGTGGACGCCCAACGTGGAGAGCTACACCACCTACAACTACAGCGTGACCTGGACCGGCATCGACAAGCTCAAGCTCGCCTTCGGGGTGAAGAACCTGTTCGACACCGACCCGCCGTTCACCGCGCACCAGAACGACTTCGCCGCCGGCGCCGCATGGGAGCCGCGCATCGCCGACCCGCGTGGCCGTGCCTTCACCCTGCTGGCCGAATACAGCTTCTGATCCAGCGCTGTCGCAAGCCGTGAAAAAAAGAGGCCCCGCATCGCGGGGCCTCTTCATTTCCTGCAGTCGCCGCAGCGGTCAGACGCCCTGCTGCTTCAGCCACGCATCGACCTGCGGCAGCCGCTGCTGGCGCAGCTTGACCCGGGTCTGGATGCCGTTGACCACGCGCTCGGCGTCGCGACGCGACGTGGGGGCGATATGCGCCTCGGCGAAGGCGTTGATCTTTGCCACCATCGCCAGGTCCCGGGCACTGCTGCCAAGGCCGGGATAGAAGCGCGCGCGAGAGGTGGAATCGACCAGCTTGTCCACCTGTTCGCGATGGGCGACGGCGAAATCGAAGGCCAGATCGGCGTGTTCCCACGACACCGTGGAAATCATCGCCGCGCCGTTGGTGGCGCCGGGTTCGTCGGTCAGCGCCATGTCCAGCGCGCGCTGCGCCAGCGCCTTGTCCTTGGCCCGCGCCAGCAGGCCATAGTACTGGTCGCGCAGCATCGAGGACTTCTCCGCCTTCGCCAGCGCGTGCAACCGCTCCCAGGTGGCGGCATCGGCATTGCGCGCCACCATGCCCAGCACGGTGCGGCGCAGGTCCGGCGACAGCGAAGCGGGATCGGCCAGGAAGGCATCGAAGCGCCGGCGCGCTTCCGCCAGCACCGCGGCATCGCCCAGCTCGCCCAGGGTCGAAATCAGGCTGTTGCGCAGCTGCCGGGTGGCGGCGGAATCGGCGGCGCGGTTGTCCCAGCCGAGCTGGGCGAACTTCGGCGCCACCCGCTTGATCGCGAAGGCGCGGATCGCGGCCTGACGCTTGGCATCGCCCTTGAACAGATCATCCAGCCCGCCCACCGAGCCCGCCACCATCTGCCACAGTTCCGGCGCGGCACCGGTCGGCACCTGCATGGCCAGGTCCAGGCTGTCCGATTCGGGTTGCAGACCGACCGCCGCCAGCGCGCCGGTATCCAGCATCAGGCCCATCTGGTCCACCACCGGCAGGGTGGCGAAGCCGCTGCGCAGCGCCTTGAACTGGGCCGGTGCGTACAGCGTGCGGAAGTAGCCCTTCTGCCCGGCATTCACCAGCGCCGGTGCGCTGCAGCCGGGCAGGGTCACGCTGGCCTTGCCGTCCACCAGCACGCGCACCGCCTTGCCTTCGCCACCGCGCACGCTGACCGGCACGCGCCAGCGCAGCGGCGTCTTCTCGGGGCGGTCCACGGTGTACTCGCCCTGCTCCAGCTGCACGCGGGTGCTGCCGTCGACGCAGGCGCTGCTCGCCTTGATCAGCGGCACGCCCGGCTGCAGGGTGAAGTCATGCGCGACCGCGACGAACTGCTTGCCCGGCGCGGCCTGCTCGATCTCGGCCCACAGGTCGTCGGTCACCGCGTTGCCGTAGGCGTGCTTGCCGATGTAGCTGCGCACGCCGTTGCGCCACGCGGCCTCGCCCACGTAGTCCTCCAGCATCGAGATCACCGCGGCGCCCTTGCCGTAGGTGATGCCGTCGAAGGCCTGGCTGGCCTGCTCCACCGTCGCCACGTGCTGCACCACCGGGTGGGTGGTGGCGAACGCGTCCTGGCCCATCGCGCCGCGGCTGGTGAAGGCCGCATCGACGCTGTCGACGTCCCATTCCGGATGCAGCTTGCGGGTGGTGCGGCCTTCCATCCAGGTGGCGAAGCCTTCGTTCAGCCACAGGTCGTCCCACCACGCCATGGTCACCAGGTTGCCGAACCACTGGTGGGCGATCTCGTGCGCGGCGGTGGTGAACACGCGCTGCTGGTCGGAGACGTTGGAGGTCGCCGGATCGAGCAGCAGCGAGGCTTCGAAGGTGAAGATCGCGCCCCAGTTCTCCATCGCGCTGAAGAACTGGCTGCGACCCGGCGCGGCGATGTTGTCCAGCTTCGGCAGCGGATATTTCACGCCGAAGTAGTCGTTGAACTCGCGCAGCGCGTCGCGGCTGGCCTCCAGCGCGAAGCGCGCCTGCTCCACCTTGCCCTTCTGTGCGATCACGCCGATCTCCACGCCGTTGTCGGCAAGGGTGGCGCGATCGAATTCTCCCACCGACAGGAACAGCAGATAGGTGGACATCTTCGGCGTCGGCTTGAACAGGGTCAGCGTGCGCCCGTCGCCCAGGCCATGCGTGCTGGCCACCGGCATGTTGCTGACCACCATCTGCGCGGACGGCGCGGTCACCGCCAGCCGGAACGTGGCCTTGTGCGCCGGCTCGTCCCAGGACGGGATGAAGCGGCGCGCATCGGAGTTCTCGAACTGGGTGTAGAGCGCGCGCTTCTTGCCGGCTTCGGTCGGATAGTCCAGCGCGAAAAGGCCGTTGGCCTGGGTGCCGATCTTGCCCTTGTATTCGATCGTCAGCAGATAGCTGCCCACCGGCAGCACCTGGTCGAAGCTGAAGGTCGCGGTCTGCGCCGCGGCATCCACGCTGGTTTTCGGCACCAGTGCCTTGCCTTGCGCGCGCTCCAGCCGGACCGTGCCGAATTCGAGGTCGGCCGCGTTCAGGGTGATGCCGCGGGTGGGCGCCAGTACATCGACGTTGATCCGCACCTTGCCGTCGAACGCCATGCGCTCGGCATGCGGCGTGACCTCGATGTCGTAGTTGGTCGGGCGGACATCGCGCGGCAGCTGCGTCGTCACCGCCGCGGGCACTGCGGCGGGCGCGACAGCGGCGGGCTGCGCGAGCGCGGCACTGCCGACGCCGGCCAGGGCCAGCGCGATGGCGGTTGTCAGGATGCGACGCATGGACTACCTCAGGGATGGATGCGAAGCCCCGATCATCCGGCCTGCGCCCGGCAGCGCACACCGCCGGAAGTCATGTGCGCCGTTCGCGGTTACAGCAGGTGCAGCATCACCGCGACGTAGTGGCAGACGCTGCCGGCGATCACGAAGCCGTGCCAGATCGCATGCGACCAGCGCAGCTGCGGGCGCATGTAGAAGAACGTGCCGGCGGTATAGGCCACGCCGCCGGCCAGCAGCCACGCCAGCGAACCGCCGCCGAGCGCGTGCAGCATGGGCTTGGCCGCAAGGATCACCAGCCAGCCCATGCCGATGTAGATCAGCGTCGACAGGCGCTTGAAGCGGCCGGTGTAGAACAGCTTGAACACCACCCCGGCCAGTGCCAGCGTCCAGATCGTGCCGAACAGCCACCAGCCGGTGGGGCCGCGCAGGCCCACCAGGGTGAACGGCGTGTAGGTGCCGGCGATCAGCAGGTAGATCGCGCAGTGGTCGAACACCTTCAGCCGGCCCTTGACCACCGGATGCGAGATCGCGTGGTACAGGGTGGACGCGGTGTAGAGCAGCAGCAGCGCCACGCCGAAGACGATGGCCCCGGCCAGCTGCCAGCCGTCGCCGTAGATCGCGACCAGGGTGACCAGCACTGCCCCGCCGGCCAGCGCCGCGGCGGCGCCCACGCCGTGGGTCAGCGCGTTGGCGAGCTCCTCGCCGGGGTGCGGGACGAAATTGGAACGGGAATGGGTGTGCTGCATCGCAGCAGGATAGCGCGTCCCGCCGTCCGTCGGCGCGCCCCGCCGCATCGTCAAAACACAACGGCGGTCGCCGTTTCCGGCCTCGCGGAAGCGTAGAGTGCGGCGTGTTCCCCGAACCAGGCGGCCCGCCATGCCCCTCACCGGCGTCTCTTCCAACAGCTCCCTGTCCGGCATGCAGGCGGCCGCGCAGCGGATGCAGGCCGCGGCCAGCAACACGGCGAACCGGCAGACCGACGGGTTCGACCGCCGCGGCGTGGTCCAGTCGGCGTCCCCGGACGGCGGCGTGCAGGCACGCATCATCGCCACCGGCATGCGCAACGACGGCG